>DVHW01000071.1 GCA_018711785.1 Candidatus Galloscillospira excrementavium | reverse complement strand
CCGATGGGAAAAATATTGGGTCGTCCGCCGGTCAGAACAGGCTGAGCTGCTCTGCCGGCCGCGGCCGCCGGCCGGCAGTCTCCCGGACCACCGAGGAGGGCAGGTCGTCCAGGAAGGGGGAAGGGCGGGTGGTGGTGAGGACCAGCTCCTCCCCGGCCCGGGTGAGGCCCACGTAGAACAGCCGCCGCTCCTCCTCCCCGTCCGTCGGGCGGCCGGGCCGCTCCAGGGGGAGGGCCCCCGCCGTCACCCCGGCCAAAATCACCGCCGGGAACTCCAGGCCCTTGGCGGCGTGGAGGGTCATCAGCCGCACCGCGCCCGAGGCGTGGCGCTTGCCCGAGGCCCGGCGCAGGTCGGCCTCCTCCCCCAGCGTCAGGGTCCTCCACAGGCTGTCCAGGCTGTCGTGGAACACCGCCGTCTGCCGCAGGTCGTCCAGGGCGGGGGTGGCGCCGCAGGCACTCTCCCACCCCTCCACCAGCTTCCAGGGCTTCTCCGCCTTTACCCGGGGCAGCCACTCCTCCGCCCGGGAGAGCCACTGCTCCAGGTGGCCATAGCCCCGGGCGGTCTCCCGGAGGGCCTCCGGGTCGAATTCCGCCAGCGGGGCGCAGGCCTCCGCCGCCCGCTCTGCCAGGTCGGCGGGGCAGTCCCACAGCCGCCGCAGGGCGGTGCGCACCGCCGCGCCGTCCCCGGGGTGGAGGAGGGAGCGGAAGAAGGAGAGCACCCCCCGCACCTGGTCGTCGTCCAAAAAGTCCTCCCGGCCGGAGACCACGCAGGGGATGTCGTCGTGGCGCAGGCAATCCTCGATGCGCTTCAGCTGCCGGTGGGTGCGGCAGAGCACGGCGATGTCCGAGAAGGCCCGTACCTCCCGCTCGTGGCCCAGGCGCTGGGCCTCCAGCATGTCCACGCCCCCGGCCATGCGCCCCACCTCCTTGGCCACGAAGATGGCCTCGGCGGTCTCGTCCGCTGCCGTCACCAGCCGCACCGCCGCTCCCCCGGGCCGGTGGGCGGTGAGGGCGCGGTCCCCGCCGGGGTTTTTGGCGATGACCGCCAGGGCGGCGGACAGGATCTCCGGCGTGGAGCGGTAATTCTCGGTCAGGCGGAGAACGCGCGCCGCCGGGAAGTCCTCTGCCAGGCGCTGGAAGCACGCCCCCGACGCCCCCCGGAAGCCGTAGATGGACTGGTCCGGGTCCCCGATGACAAAGAGGCTCTCCCCGCCGGCGCTCCACCGGCGCACCAGGGCGTACTGGGCCTCGTTGCAGTCCTGGAACTCGTCCACCAGCAGGTGGCGGAAGCGCCGCTGCCCGGCGGTGTCCACCGCCAGGCCCGCGGTGAGCAAATCGTCAAAGTCCAGCACCCCCAGCGCCTTCAGCCGGGCGCAGTAGAGCTCATATTCCACCCCGTCCAGCCCCGCTTCCTCCAGGGAGGCGCCGTTCTTCACCCGGGACACCCCCTGGAGCAGGGCCCTAGGGCTGCCCTTCCGGCCCAGGGCGGAGAGGACCTCCCCCGCGATCTCCAGCGCGTCCCCGGGGGCGAGGAGGGACACCTCCCCCAGCAGCCCCAGGCAGATGGCGTGGAAGGTGCCGATGGTCATGGGGGCCACCGCCCGCTTTCCCCCCAGCCGCGCCTCCAGGCGCAGGCGCATCTCAGCGGCGGCTTGGTTGGTGAAGGTGACGGCGGTGATCTCCCCCGGCCGCACTCCCCGCTCCTCTACCAGGGAAACGATGCGCTCCACCAGGGTGCTGGTCTTGCCCGTACCGGGCCCGGCCACCACCGCCACCACCCGCTCGGCTGCCTCCACTGCCGCCCGCTGGGCCCCGTTGAGCCCCGCCGCCGGGGCGGGGGAGGGGGCTTCCCGGGCGGTGGCCTCCTTTTTCTTTCGCTCCCGCCGGGGCCGTTCGGCCTTTGCCGGGTCCTCCCCGGTAAAGAGGGAGACCTGGCCGCTGAGGCGGGCAATCTCCCCGGGGGTCAGCAGGGAGATGACCCCGTACTCCCCGTCAAAGCCGGGCCGGCGCTCCACCCGGCCTGAGCGCAGGCGGCGGATGCCCTCGGCCACGCAGGGCCCGGCCAGGCGCTCAATGTCCTCCGGGGGCACCTGCCGGAGGATGGTGAACTCGTCCCCCAGCGCTCCCAGGAGCTTCTCGCAGAGGGCCAGGGTCTTTTTCGCCGTGGGGGAGGCGCCGGTGGAGGCGGCGAGGACCTCGGGCAGGGGGGCCAGGGACTCAAAGGGCTTGGCCCCCGCGGGCCGGAAGCCCGCCGGCCGGTCGGAGAGCTCCTCCACCCGGTGCTCCACCCCGATGGTCAGCTTCTTCCCGCACACCGGGCACACCCCGCCCCGCTCCTCGGTCTCGGCCGGGGTGAGGCACACGCCGCAGTTCCGGTGGCCGTCCAGGTGGTACTTGCCCTCCTCGGGGAAGAACTCCACCGTGCCCAGAAAGCCCTCCCCGGTGCGGATGGCCCCCACCAGCTCCGGGTAGGTGGCCCCGCCCGCCAGGAGGTTGGCCTCCCGCCCCAGCTTGGAGGGGGAGTGGGCGTCGGAGTTGGAGACCAGGGTGAGCCGGTCCAGGGCGGAGAGCCGCCAGTTCATGGGCGGGTCGGAGGACAGGCCGGTCTCCACCGCGTGGATGTGGGGTGTGAGGGGGCCGAAGCACTCCTCCATGGTGTCGAAGCCGGAGAAGGCCCCGAAGAGGGCAAAGTGGGGCGTCCAGATATGGGCGGGGATGAACTCGGCGTCCGGGCAGGTCTCCAGGGTGAGTTCCAGCAGGTCCTGGCTGTCCAGGCCCAGGATGGGCCGGCCGTCGGAGCGGATGTTTCCGATGGCCTCCAGCCGGGCGGAGAGCTCGTCCGCCGCCTCCAGGGAGGGCAGGAGGATGAGGTTGTGGACCTTCCGGGTCCTGCCGAGGCGCTTGTAGATGGAGCTGATCTCCCCGGTGACCACGAACCGGGGGGAGGCCTCCGCCGGCGCGCCGGGCAGGCGCAGGTCCTCCCGCAGCTGGTAGACCCCCTCCCCGGCGGGGACGAGCTGCTCGTGCATCTCGGCGCGCCAGGCGGGGTGGGTGAAGTCCCCGGTGCCCACCAGGCCCAGGCCCTTGCGCCTGGCCCACCAGTCCAGGTGGGGCAGGTCCAGCTCCCGGCTGGTGGCCCGGGAGAAGCGGGAGTGGATGTGGAGGTCCGCCAGGTACATCGCGCTCATCCTTTCCGTTGTCGTAAGAGGTCGTAAGGATAGGATAGCACGGTTTTTCCCCGGGAACAATGCCCATATTTCTCGATTAAAAAATACAGCCGGATTTGCGGCTGCAATCACAAAAGGATTCCATAAGTGGCAGATACTATTTTGGATTTATTTATATAATTAAAATTTTTATGATAATCGTTAAAAATGACTTGACAACAAATTTTTGTGGGTACTATAATAGATTTAACGATAAACATTAAATTTAAGGAGGGCGCTTCTATGGAGAGAACTAAAATGGTCAAGACGGCAAAGGTATTCGATAAGCTGTTGCGAATCCTGCAAAAAATTATGATTATTTGTGCTGCTGTCTGTGTGGCTGTTCTCGGCATTCTTACGGTAATCAATATCATCAACCACGATTTTGTGGTGGGAGAAGTTTCCAACCGTGTGGATATTGGACCGCTTACCTTCGAACTAGCTGAAGAAGCGGCTCTTGACAGCCATGCCGTCTTGGTCTATGCCTGGATTATGGTGGTCGCGGCTGTTGCTGTCATCGCTGTTGCCTGCTATGTCATCA
>DVHW01000070.1 GCA_018711785.1 Candidatus Galloscillospira excrementavium | reverse complement strand
CAGAGAAGCTCATCCGAACAGTGGTCCAGGCTGGAAGGATTTTCTTTCATTCCCAATCTCCTTGTGTATTATGAATGAAATTTCTTAAAATGTCAATAGTTTATGCAAATTATTTTAGATTTTTCCTGCGCCTCATAATCTTTTTATCACATCTGCCAATTTTTCAGCACAGACTTTCGCCTGGAGAGGCTCTCTGGCCTCCACCATGACCCGCACCAGGGCCTCGGTCCCCGAGGGGCGGACCAGGACACGCCCCCCGCCGGCCAGGGCGGCCTCCTCCGCCCGCACGGCCGCCCACAGGGCATCGGAGGCCATCACGGCCTCCTTGGCCGCCTGGTCGGCCACCGGGACATTGACCAGGACCTGGGGATAGCGGGCACAGGCCCCGGTCAGCTGCGAGGCCGTCCCCCCCGAGCGGTGGAGCAGCTGCAGCAGCTGGAGGGCGGTCAGCTCCCCGTCGCCGGTGGTGGCGTAGCGGCGGAAAATCATGTGGCCAGACTGTTCGCCGCCCAGCACATAGCCGCAGGCCTCCATCTTCTCCAATACGTTGCGGTCCCCCACGTCGGTACAGCACAGCTCCATCCCGTGCTCCCTGGCAAACACGTGGAGGCCCAGGTTGCTCATCACGGTGGCCACCACCATGTTGCCCGGCAGCTCCCCCCGGCGCATCAGGTCCAGGCCGCAGACCGCCATGATCTGGTCTCCGTCGATCTCACGCCCCAGCTCGTCACAGGCAAGACAGCGGTCCGCATCCCCGTCAAAGGCGATGCCCAAGTCATAGCCCCCCGCCTTCACCATGGTGCACAGGGCCTCCAGATGGGTCGATCCGCAGCCGGCGTTGATGTTCGTCCCATCTGGGTCGGCGTTGATGACGTCGGTGTGCAGCTTGGGAAAGCGGTCAAACAGACTGGCTGCCGTAGCCGAGGCCGCGCCGTTGGCGCAGTCCACCAGAATGCGCAGGCCGGACAGGTCGGACTCCACTGTGGAGGCCAGGTGGTCGAGATAGTCCTCCCGCTCCTTCTCTGCCGCATAGGTCACCTTGCCGATGCCGCCGCCGGTCTTGCGGGGCACCTGGGCCCCGGAGAGGACAATCTCCTCGATCTGTTCCTCCAGCGCGTCGGAGAGCTTGAAGCCCTGGCCGTTGAAGATCTTGATGCCGTTGTGCTCAAAGGGGTTGTGGGAGGCCGAGATGACGATGCCCGCGTCCGCTCCGTTGTCCACCGTGATCCAGGCCACGGCCGGCGTGGGGATGACCCCCAGGTGGAGCACATCGGCCCCGGCCGAGCACAGCCCCGCGATCAGCGCCCCCTCCAGCAGGTCGGAGGAGATGCGGGTGTCCTTGCCGATGGTGAACAGGGGCTTCTCCCCCGCCGCCTTGTCCCTGGAGAGGACCTGGGCCGCGGCGAGGCCCACCTTGAACGCCAGGTCCGCGTCCAGCCCGGCGTTGACCACGCCCCGGATCCCGTCGGTCCCAAACAGTTTTCCCATGAATCTGCACCTCATAAATCAGTCTTAGAATGTCAGCTGGTCCAGCCCGTCCCCCAGGCCGCCCGGGACGGTCAGGCCCAGGTGCTGGTACGCCTTTGGGGTCACGCAGCGGCCCCGGGGAGTCCGGGTGAGAAAGCCCATCTGCATCAGATAGGGCTCATACACGTCCTCCAGGGTCACCGACTCCTCGTTTATGGTGGCCGCCAGGGTCTCCAGACCCACCGGGCCGCCGCCGTAGTTCTCGATGATGCTGGTGAGCATCCGCCGGTCCACCGCGTCCAGACCCAGATGGTCCACCTCCAGGGCGCTGAGGGCCTGGTCGGCCACCGAGCGGGTGATGACCCCGCCTGCCCGGACCTGGGCAAAGTCCCTTACCCGCCGGAGCATCCGGTTGGCGATGCGGGGGGTGCCACGGCTGCGCCGGGCGATCTCCATGGCCCCGTCGTCCTCGATGGGCACCCCCAGGATGCCGGCGCTGCGCCGGACGATGCGGGAGAGCTCCTCCGGAGTGTAGAGCTCCAGCCGCAGGGTGACGCCGAAGCGGTCCCGCAGGGGGGCGGAGAGCTGGCCGGCCCGGGTGGTGGCCCCGATGAGGGTAAAGTGGGGCAGGTCCAGCCGGATGGAGTTGGCCGAGGGGCCCTTGCCGATGATGATATCGATGGCGTAGTCCTCCATGGCCGGGTACAAAATCTCCTCCACCTGCCGGTTGAGGCGGTGGATCTCGTCCACAAAGAGGATGTCGTTCTCGTTCAGGTTGGTCAGCAGGGCAGCCAGGTCCCCCGGTTTCTCGATGGCGGGGCCGGAGGTGATGCGGATGTGGACCCCCATCTCATTGGCGATGATGCCGGAAAGGGTGGTCTTGCCCAGGCCGGGAGGGCCGTGGAGCAGCACATGGTCCAGGGGCTCCCCCCGCATCTTGGCCGCCTGGATAAAGACCTCCAGGTTTCCCTTGGCCTTCTCCTGGCCGATGTAGTCAGCCAGGGTCTGTGGACGCAGGGTGCCCTCGTTCTCGTCCTCCCGGGTCAGGGAGGTAGTGACCAGGGGCTCCTGGGTCTCAAAGCCGGTATCGGAAAAATTGATGCTCAAGTCCTCACTTCCTGACACAGGATGGATTTAATACTGGATCCGCACGTAAAAAGAGAACAGGATCTCCGCCAGGGCCACCAGGCGGATGACAAAACGGCTCTTCTCCTCTCCCCAACGCCGGGAAAAGGCCGCCGGGTACCTGGGGCAGATCAGGAGGGTGATGCCCAGCCCGCTGCGCACCAGGCTGCTGAGGAGCCAGGGGTCGTGGATCACCAGGGCGTTGAGCACGGATACCGCCGCCGTGACAGCCATCCAGAACCAGAAGATGTTCCAAAAGGTGAGTTTCTCGGTGATGCTCCGCTTCATCTTTCCCTCTTCCTCTTTCCGTCCCGTCAGCCGATGTAGGCATCCAGCAGCTCCCGGACCTGGTCCAGGAAGGCGTCCTCCCCCAGGGTGTTGAGCTTGAAAAACATGGCCTGGCTGCCCCCGGAGGTGATGGCGGACAGGAACAGGTCCTCCCCGTCCCCCACCAGGGTGAGGGTCATGGACAGGCGGTTGCCGCCCGTCCAGCTGTACCGCTCGTACACCCGGGCGCAGCAGCGCACCCCGGCGAACTGGACGTAGCTCTCATCCTCAAAGCTGGCCGACATGCTGCCGTGGAGGATGCCGTCGTGGAGGTAGTTCAATACCCGGTCGAAGTCGCCATGGAGGCGGGTCTCGTATTTTGCCATAGCCGTTCCCTCCCGTTATCCCTTCATCATCTTTTTGAGCGCCGCCTTGATGATCTCCTCCAGGCTCAGGCGCTCCAGATCGATCCCCTTCAGGGCCAGGCCGATCTCTCCCTGGCTGTACCCCAGCACCGCCAGGGCGGCGGCGGCCTCGCTGGCCTTGTTCTCCGGGATGATGGTGACGCCGGTGCCGCCGTAGCTCTCGCCGGGGGCGGAGCCCAGCTGGCCCTTGGAGAGCTTGTCCTTCAGCTCCAGGATGATGCGCTGGGCGATCTTCTTCCCGATGCCCGGCGCGGCGGTGAGGGACTTCTCATCCCCGGTGATGATGCTCATGGCCAGCCCCTCTGGCGTGGTGGCCGAGAGGATGGAGAGGGCCGCCTTGGGCCCCACGCCGGAGACACCGAGGAGCATCTCAAAACAGCTGCGCTCGTTCTCCGAGATAAAGCCGTAGAGCTCCATAGCGTCCTCCCGGACGTTGAGATAGGTGTACAGCTTGGCCTTCTCCCCCTTCTGAAGATGGGAGATGGTGTGGTTGGTGGTGCGGCAGGCGTAGCCCACCCCTCCGCAGTCGATGACCGCCAGGTAGGGGCCGATATGGCCCACCGTTCCGCTGACATAGTAATACAACGTAAATCCCTCTTCTCAGTTTCCTCCCTGCGGCGGGCGCCCTCAGGGCTTCTCACGCACCGCGTAGCGCCCGCTGCCTGGCCGGGCGGCGTCCGGCCCAGCCAGGCGGGAGGTGGCCGACCGGGCGTGGCACAGGGCGACGGCCACGGCGTCCGCCGCGTCGTCCGGCCGGATGACCGCCTTGAGTCCAAGGAGCCGCCGGGTCATCTCCATCACCTGGTTTTTCTCCGCCTTGCCGTACCCCACCACGGCCTGCTTGACCTGGGAGGGCGAGTACTCGAACACCGGCACGCCGGCACGCTCCGCCTCGGTCAGGATGACCCCCCGGGCCTGGGCCACGCCGATGCCGGTGGTGATATTGTTGTTGAAAAACAGCTCCTCCACCGCCATGGCGTCGGGCCGGAACTGGTCCAGCAGCTGGGCCATGTCCGTGGAGATCTGGAGCAGCCGGGCCGGGAGCCGCCAGGTGGAGGGGGTGTTGATGGCGCCGCACTGGACCAGGGCCTGCCGCCCGGCGGCGGCGTCCACCACGCCGAAGCCCACGATGGCAAAGCCCGGGTCGATCCCCAGAATGCGCAACCGCCTCTCCCTCCTTTTCCCGTGCATACGGTATTTATTTTACCACGACAGTCTAGTGGGGCGCAACCTCCAAAATAGCACCCGGAGGGGACCTCCGTTCAGAGGGATACCAGCCACCCCGCCAGGGGCGAGAGGAGAGCCATGGTCAGGCTGAAGCACAGGGAGGAG
>DVHW01000069.1 GCA_018711785.1 Candidatus Galloscillospira excrementavium | reverse complement strand
CATCCTGGCCGGGGGCGAGGGCACCCGCCTGCGCCCCCTCTCCCTGGGCCGGCCCAAGCCCATGACCCCCCTCTTCGACCGGCCGGTCCTGGAGCATATCATCCGCCTTCTCAAGCGCCACGGCATCACCGAGCTCTGCCTCACCCTCCAGTACCTGCCCCAGATGGTCATGGACTGGTTCGGCGACGGCGGGGAGCTGGGCGTCCGCCTGCACTACTTCGTCGAGGGGGAGCCCCTGGGCACCGCCGGCGGGGTGAAAAACTGCATGTCCGAGCTGGGGGAGGAGGACTTCCTGGTCATCAGCGGCGACGCGGTGTGCGACCTGGACCTGGGCGCGGCCATCGGCTTCCACCGCACCCGGCGCTCGGCCGCCACCCTGGTGCTCCACCGCCACAGCGCCCCCCTGGAGTACGGCCTGGTCCTCACCGACGCCGAGGGGAGGGTGGAGCGTTTCCTCGAAAAGCCGGGCTGGGGGCAGGTGGTCACCGACCTGGTGAACACCGGCATCTACGTGCTCACCCCGGACGCCATGGCCCTGGTGCCCTCCGGGGAGCCCTTCGACTTTGGCCGGGACCTCTTCCCCCTCCTGCTGGAGCGGGGGGAGCCCCTCTACGGCTACGAGGCCGAGGGCTACTGGTGCGACATGGGGGACTGCGCGGCCTACCTCTCCTGCGCTGCCGACGCCCTCAGCGGCAAGGTGGCCCTGGACCTGCCCGCCCCCCGGGTGGCCCCCGGCATCTGGGCCGCGAGCCCCATCCCCGCCGGCGTACAGGTGGTGCCCCCCTGCTATATCGGCCCCAATGTGGCCATCGGGGAGGGCTCCCTCCTCGGCCCCCACGCCGTCCTGGGCGAGGGGAGCACCGTGGGGCGGCACAGCCTGGTCCAGCGCTCGGTGCTCCACCGTGCCCGGGTGGGGGACCGCTGCACCCTCTACGGTGCCATCCTCTGCCCGGGCGCCGCGGCGGAGGACGGCGCCGTGCTCAACGAGGACTCCGTTCTGGGCGAGGAGGCCACCGCAGGCCGGGACGCCATCCTGCTGGAGGGCGTCAAGGTCTGGCCCCGCCGGACCGTGGCCCCCGGCGCCCGGCTCACCGCCTCCCTCACCGAAGGGGGGCTGCGGGGGCCGCTGAAGTTCGCCGACGGCGGCGTCCTGCGGGGGAGCGTGGGGGAGGAGGCCACGCCGGAGGTCCTCCACCTGCTGGGCAACGCCCTGGGCCGGGAGGGCCGCGTGGGCCTGGGCTGCGGCGGCGGCAGCGCCGCCCGGATGCTCTGCCAGGCCGCCCTCAGCGGGGTGAGCGAGGCGGGGGGCCACGCCCTCCTCTCCGACGCCGGGAGTCCCACCGCCGCGGCCTGGTTCGCCGCGGCCTACACCCTGCCGGTCTCCCTCTTTGTGGAGCAGGCGGGGGAGCGGGTCTATCTCCACCTCTTTGACCGGCAGGGCCTCCCCCTCTCCCGCCCCCGCCAGCGGAAGCTGGAGAGCACCCTGCTCCGCGCCGAGGTGGTCCGGATGCCCGCCCACCGGGTGGGGGGCTGGGAGACAGTCACCGGCGTGGGGAGCGCCTACGCCGGTGACGCGGCCCGCTCCGTCCCCGGCACGGGCCGCCGGGGCCTCACCGTGGCGGCGCCCGGCGGCGGAGACCTGGCCCGGGCCCTGGAGCGGCTGGGCTGCACCGTGCTGGCAGAGCGGCAGGCCGGCGTGCCCACCTTCCAGGCCGAGCACGGCGGCTTCCGCCTGCGCGCCTGGGACGAGACCGGCCGGGAGCTGCCCCCGGAGCGGCTGCTCACCCTGTGCGCCATGGTCCTGCTCCAGCAGGGGGCGGAGCGGGTGGCCGTCCCGGGGGACGCACCGGGGGCCATCGACCTGCTCTCCGGCCGGCGCAGCGGAGCCGTCCTCCGGCTGGGCCGGGACGGCGGGGAGGCGGAGGAGCTCTACCGCGCCCAGCCCGCCCTGCGGGACGCCGTGTTCGCCGCCTGCCTGCTCTGCGCCCGGATGATGCGCTCGGGGGAGCGGCTCCACGTCATCGACGGCCGGGCCCCCCTCTTCCGCACCAAGCGGGCCGAGGTCCCCCTCACCGGCGGCCGGGCCCGGGTGATGCAGGCCCTGCGCCGGGAGGAGCCCCTGGCCCAGGCCGCGGGGGAGGGCCTACGCCTCCCCGTGCGGGAGGGCTGGGTCTACCTCGCCCCCCTGGCCCGCCGCAGTGCCCTGCGGGTGGTGGGGGAGGGCTTCGACACGGAGACCGCAGCCGAGCTGTGCGACCACTACGCCCGCCTGGTCCGGGAGCTGGACCAGGCCGGGCCGCCGCAGGAGTAGACGAGGCGCCGGGGCATCGTTCGATGCCCCGGCGCCTCCTTCTGTCTCACTCATTCACTCCCGCTCCGCTCTGGAGCCGTACCGGGCCGCCACTCCGGCCAGCTGCTCGGTAAAGGCCGCCCGGGCCCAGTCGGGGGAGAGGATCTCCACGGCGTCCTCCAGGCCAAAGACCCAGCCCAAAAACTGGGGGGAGACCACCGCCTGGACGGTGACGGTGAAGTGGTCCTCCCCGTCGGGCACCAAGATGACCTCCCGGCCGAACCGGTCCAGCACCACCCCCACCAGGCGGCTGGCGCACCGCAGGCGGACCTGCCCCTCCCGGCCCCGGAACATGCCGAAGTGCTTCTGGGCGTAGGCGGCCAGGTCAAATGCCCGCCCGTCCCCCTGCCGGTCCTGGTCGGACACCGACAGCTCGGCCATCTTGTCCACCCGGTAGTGGCGCATCTCCCGGTGGAGGTGGTCGTAGCCGGCCAGATAGTAGTTCTCATTGTCCCAGATGAGCCCGTAGGGGGAGACCTCGTACCGCTCCCCCGCCCGGCGGAACACCCGCTCTTTGCGGACGTTGTACTCAAAGTACCGGAAGGTCACCGCCTTCCCGGCGGAGATGGCGGCGTGGAGCTTGTCGATGCTGTAATAGACGCTCTCGTTCATGGACTTGACCCGGCCGGAGACATAGACCTGCCGCTGAAGGCTCTTGGCCTGGTAGACGCTGGCCAGGCCCTCCAGCTTGCCGATGAGCTCGTCTGACTTCTTGCGGGTGATGAACTTGCAGGACTGCACCGCATCCACCAGCAGCTTCAGCTCGGCCAGCTGGAACCGCCGCTCCCCCAGAAACCATCCCGGGTGTCTGCCCTTCTGGCAGTGGATGTCCGCCCCCAGCTCCTCCAGGGCCTCCAAATCGTCGTAGATGCTCTTGCGCTCCGCCGTGATGTCCCAGGCCCCCAGGGCCTCGATGAGCTGGGCGACCGTAAGGGGGTGCTCCTCGTCGGACCGCTCCATCAGCACCTTCCACAAAACCGGCAGCTTCAGCTTCTGCCGCGCGCCTCTCGCCATGGTGTCCGCCTCCCTCCGCACTCTGTCCGGTCCGATAAACCGTACTGCTGTTCAGTGTACCACGTCCCTTTCTCCCTGACAAGTCCGTTTTTCTCCGTCCACACCTCCGTTATTTGCAGTTTTTACTGCATAAGGTTGCATTTCCGCGTTCACCGTCCTTTTGGCACTCCGCACTTTTCTCTGTTTTCCCCCCTAGTTATGCTTTACAAGAGGGGTATTTCGTGGTACTATTTTCTTAAATTACTCTGAACCGGACGAGCGGAGAACTTGAAACTTTATTTTCCGTTTATTTCATCCCTTTGAGAACTTTTCCGAACGGAGGCGACCGGCGTGGTCATCCGCGACATCCAGGCCGGGGAGATCTCTCTCCCCCTGGCCCGCCCCTTCAAGACCGCCCTGCGGACGGTGGAGCATGTGAACGACATCGTGGTCCGCGTCCTGGCCGACGACGGGCAGATGGGCTACGGCGAGGCCCCTCCCACCGCCGTCATCACCGGGGACACCAAGGGCTCCATCCTCTGCGCCATCCGGGAGTTCATCCGCCCCGCCCTGGTGGGCATGGAGATCGAGGACCTGGACGGCGTGATGACGAAGCTCCAGGGCTGCATGGTCAAAAACACCTCGGCCAAGGCCGCGGTGGACATGGCCATCTACGACCTGTACGGCAAGCGCTTCGGCGCCCCCCTCTACCAGCTGCTGGGCGGCGCCCGGCGCAGCTTTGAGACCGACCTCACCATCTCAGTCAACCCCGTGGACGAGATGGTCGCCGACTCCCTGGACGCGGTGGCCCGCGGCTTCCGCATCCTGAAGATCAAGGCGGGCAAGGAGGGGAGCAAAGACGTGGAGCGCATCGCCGCCATCCGGCAGGCGGTGGGCCCGGACGTGCTCCTCCGGGTGGACGCCAACCAGGGCTGGACGGCCAAGGAGGCGGTGCGCATCATCACCGCCATGGAGGACCGGGGCCTGGACATCGAGCTGGTGGAGCAGCCGGTAAACGCCCACGACCTGGCGGGCATGAAGTACATCACCGGCCGGGTGGCCACCCCCATCCTGGCCGATGAGTCGGTGTTCTCCCCCCTGGACGCCCTCAACATCATCCAAGAGGGGGCGGCCGACCTCATCAACATCAAGCTGATGAAGACCGGCGGCATCTGGCCCGCCCTGAAGCTGTGCGCGGTGGCCGAGCTCCACGGGGTGGAGTGCATGGTGGGCTGTATGCTGGAGTCCAAGCTGGCGGTCTCCGCCGGGGCCCATCTCTGCTGCGGCCGGGGCATCATCACCCGGGCCGACCTGGACGGCCCCTCCCTTTGCGCGGTGGACCCCTACTCCGGCGGGCCGGTGTTCGACGGGGCCACCGTCACCATGACCGACGCCCCCGGCATCGGCATCGGGGACGTCCCCTGCGAGCACTGGAGCTGAATGGCCCCATCCTATCTTCTTCCAAAAGAGCTGCGGCTCTTTTGGCGGCGCTCCGAGGGCGGAGCGCCCCATATCCTGGCTGTGCAACGGCGCACGCTCCGCGCAGACACAAATACAGCTTGAAAGGAAGGAATGAACGTGAAGAAGGCAAAGAAACTGCTCGCTCTGACGCTGGCCCTGGCCATGGCGGTGGGCCTGGCCGCCTGCACCGACACCGGCAGCGGGGATGGCGGCTCCGACACCTCCATCTACCGCACCCTCTACTCCTCTGAGGTAGAGACCATGAACTACCTCTACACCACCTCCTCCGGCAACCTGGAGATCCCCGCCAACACGGTGGACACCCTCATCGAGTACGACTGCTACGGCGTGGTCCGCCCCGCCCTGGCCGAGAGCTGGGAGCACAACGAGGACTACACCGAGTGGACCTTCCACATCCGCCAGGGGGTCCAGTGGGTGGACAAGGACGCCAACCCGGTGGCCGAGGTCACCGCCCAGGACTGGGTGGATGCCGCCCACTACATTCTGGACGCCAGCAACAGCTCCTCCAGCGAGTACAACTTCGAGGTGGCCCAGGTGACCAACGCCGCGGCCTACTATGAGTACACCGCCTACCTGCTGGAGCTGGAGACCGCCACCGACGGCACCGACGAAAACGGCAACCCCGTCAAGCTGGACGCCGACGGCGAGGTCATCGAGGAGGTGCCCGCGGTGTCCGCCGACGACATCGGCGTCAAGGCCACCGACACCTACACCCTGGTCTACTCCCTGGACGCCCCCTGCTCCTACTTCCTGTCCATGCTGTGCTGGGCGGCCTTCCTGCCGGTGAACGGGGACTTTTTGGCCCAGTGCGGGGACAGCTTCGGCACCAGCGCCGAGACCCTGCTCTACTGCGGGCCCTTCATCCTCTCCACCTTTGAGCCCCAGGTCCAGCGGGTCATGACCAAGAACCCCACCTACTGGGACATTGAAAACGTCCATATTGACACCATCCAGATGACCTACAACGCCGAGGCCGCCACCCTGGCCACCACCATGTACCTGCAGGGCGAGGTGGACTACGCCGACATCAGCGCCGACCTGCTCAGCTCCCTGCTGGAGACCAACAGCGACGAGATCCACTACTCCCGGCCCGACGTGTCCTATTCCTACTGGTACCTGTTCAACTTTGACCCCCAGTTCCCCGCGGAGTACGAGCCTGACAACTGGCGTCTGGCGGTGAACAACGAGAACTTCCGCCTGTCCATCATGCACGGGCTGGACCGGGTCAACGCCCTCCAGGCCAAGGACTTCGCCGACCCGGAGAGCCTTCTGAGCAACACCATCACCCCCCTGGGCGCCGCCTCCGCCTCCCAGGACTACGCCTACTACGGCGGCCTGGAGAAGTACACCGACGGCGACACCTTTGACCCCGACCTGGCCCTGGAGTACCGGGACGCGGCCATCGAGGAGCTGACCGCCGAGGGGGCCAGCTTCCCCATCATCATGTACTACCCCTATAACCCCAACGAGACCAACTCCGACTCCATGGCCCAGCTCATCGAGCAGCAGCTGGAGGGCCTGCTGGGCACCGACTACATCGACGTGGTCATCCAGCAGGGCAACGAGAGCTTCCTGACCATGGTGCGCCGCTCCGGCAACTACGCCTTCACCCTCTGCAACTGGGGCGCCGACTACTCCGACGCCTCCGCCTACGTGGTGGACCCCTTCAGCGACGACTCCAGCTACAGCTTCATCTACCGCAGCGACGACCCGGAGACCCAGGCCTATTACCAGGAGTACCTGGACCTGGTGGAGACCGCCCTGGCCATCACCGATGACATTGAGGCCCGGTACGAGACCTTCGCCCAGGCCGAGTGCGTCCTGCTGGACCACGGCTTCGTCATCCCCATCAAGACCAACGACCGGGAGTACTCCTTCTCCAAGCTCAACCCCCTGGAGGGCTCCTACGCCTCCTTCGGCTTTGCCACCTCCCGCTACAAATTCCAGCACGTGCTGGAGAAGTCCATGGGCATGGAGGAGTTCGAGCAGGCCTACCAGACCTGGCTGGAGGAACGCGAGGCCGCCCTGGCCGTGGCTTCGGAATAATCTGCTGACCAATGCCGGCGCTCTGCCGCCGGACCGCGGGGGTCTGGAGAGGAGAGGGCGCTCTCCTCTCCAGACCGTCCTGCGTGAAACCCCCGCATCCGGACCCCGACGGCCGGGGTCCGGATGCGGGGGCTTCACCCACTCTCCCCTGCCAAGGAGGTCGTTTCTGTGGCAAAATATATTCTCAAACGGCTGCTGCGCTCCCTCATCACCATGGCCATCGTCATCACCATTGTGTTCTCCCTGCTGCGGCTCATGCCCATCGAGGGTTACTTTGAGAACTTCGACAAGCTCTCCGACACCCAGATCGAGGTCCGCCTCAACGAACTGGGCCTCAACGATCCCCTGCCCGTCCAGCTGGTCCGCTTCTTCGGCCAGCTGCTCCGGGGAGATCTGGGCACGTCCATCAAGTACCGGACCAACGTGGCCAACACCGAGATCATCACCGAGAAGATCCCCATATCCCTCTTCATCGGCCTGTGCTCCCTGGCCATCGCCCTGGCCCTGGGCCTGCCCCTGGGCATCCTGATGGCCCGGAGCACCCGCACCCGGTGGAAGGTGTGGGACAAGGTGGGCACAGTGTTCATCGTGGTCATCCAGGCGGTGCCCGCTGCGGCCTACCACATCCTCATCCAGTTCGTCGGCTCCCAGGGGCCGCTGAAGCTGCCCATGCTCTTCAGCATGGGCAATCCGGTGAGCTACATCCTGCCCATCTTCTCCCTGGCGCTGGGCAACATCGCCTACTACGCCATGTGGCTGCGCCGGTACATGGTGGACGAGTCCAATAAGGACTACATCCGCCTGGCCCGGGCCAAGGGCCTGCCCAGCGGCCAGATCTCCCGCCGGCATGTGTTCCGCAACGCCATGGTCCCCCTGATCCAGTACATACCCAACTCCATCCTCTTCACCCTGATGGGCTCCCTCTATGTGGAATCCCTCTACTCCGTGCCCGGCATGGGCGGGCTGCTGGTCACCGTCATCAAGCTCCAGGACAACACCCTGGTCCAGGCCCTGGTCATCATCTACTCGGTGATCTCCATTCTTGGCCTGCTGTTCGGCGACATTCTGATGGCGGTCCTGGACCCCCGCATCAGCTTTTCCAAGAAGGAGGGCGCCCGCTGATGAAACGCTACCGCGACAAAAAGACCGACCAGCTGGGCGACGCCCTCTGCCGGCAGCTGGATCAGGAGCTCCGCCGGCCCGACCTGACTGACGAGGAGCTGTTCTCCTTCGCCGAGTTTGACGCCTCCGCCGCCGAGCGGGGAGGCTACTCCAACTACTCCTACTGGTCCGCCACCGTGCGGGCCTTCCTCCGGGACAAGGTGGCGGTGTTCTTCCTTGTCCTAATGGTGGCCCTGCTGGCCTTCACCTTCATCCAGCCCTTCCTCCCCGGCCAGATGGACCCCCTCACCATCCACTACGACGAGAGCGGCCGGGTTCTGCAGAACCTGTCCCCCGGCGAGGAGGGCTTCCTCTTCGGCACCAACGAGATTGGCCAGGACATCTGGGCCCGCATCTGGTCGGGCACCCGCACCTCCCTGCTCATCGGCTTTGTGGTGGCCTGCGTGGAGGCCGTGGTGGGCATATTCATGGGCGTGCTGTGGGGCTATGTGCGCAAGCTGGACTTCCTCTTCACCGAGCTGTACAACGTGCTGGACAACATCCCCCAGACCCTGCTGCTCATCCTCTTCTCCTACATCCTCATGCCCGGGGTGGACACCATCATCTTCGCCCTGTGCCTCACCGGCTGGCTGGGCATGGCCCGGTTCATCCGCAACCAGGTGGTCATCATCCGGGACCGGGACTACAACCTGGCCTCCCGGTGTCTGGGCACCTCCATCCGGAGCATCGTCTTCCGCAACCTGCTGCCCTATCTGGTGTCGGTCATCACCATGCGCATGGCCCTGGCCATCCCCTCCGCCATCGGCAACGAGGTCTTTGTCACCTACATCGGCATCGGCCTGCCGGTGAACATCCCCGCCCTGGGGAACCTCATCGACACCGGCCGGCGGCTGATGATGATCCCCGCCCTGCGCTACCAGCTCTACTTCCCCGTGGCGGTGCTGGCCCTCATCACCATCTCCTTCTATGTCATCGGCAACGCCTTTGCCGACGCCGCCGACCCGAAAAACCATGTCAACTGAGGAGGGGACCGCTATGAATGAATCCGATATCATCCTCTCCGTCCGGGACCTGAACGTCAAATTCACGCTGCGGGGCCAGGTGCTCCACGCCCTGCGGGACATCTCCCTGGACGTGTACCGGGGGGAGTCCCTGGCCATTGTGGGGGAGTCCGGCTCGGGCAAGAGCGTATTCGTCAAGAGCTTCATGGGCCTGCTGGACGCCAACGGCGCCATTGAGAGCGGTAGCATCCTCTACGACGGCCAGGATCTGGCCAAGTTCACCGCCGAGCGGGACTGGCTCAAGATCCGGGGCAAGGAGATCGCCATGGTCATGCAGGACCCCATGACCTCCCTCAATCCCCTCAAGACCATCGGCGCCCAGATCGAGGAGGCCATCGTCCTCCACCAGGGCCTGAAGGGCAGGGCGGCCAGGGACGCGGCGGTGGAGATCCTCTCCGACGTGGGCATCCAGGAGCCGGAGCGGCGGTACAGGCAGTACCCCCACGAGTTCTCCGGCGGCATGCGCCAGCGGGTGGTCATCGCCATCGCGGTGGCCTGCCGGCCCAAGATCCTGATCTGCGACGAGCCCACCACCGCCCTGGACGTGACCATCCAGGCCCAGATCCTGGAGCTCATCAAGCAGATGCAGCGCAAGTACCACCTGACCACCATCTACATCACCCACGATTTGGGGGTGGTGGCCAATGTGGCCGACCGCATCGCCGTCATGTACGCCGGGGACATCGTGGAGGTGGGGACGTGTGACGAGGTGTTCTACGACCCCAAGCACCCCTACACCTGGGCGCTTTTGTCCTCCCTGCCCCAGCTGGGGGTGAAGGGCCAGGACCTCTACTCCATCCAGGGTACGCCGCCCAACCTCTTCCACGAGGTGAAGGGGGACGCCTTTGCCCCCCGCAACCCCCAGGCCCTGAAAATCGACTTTCTGGAGCGGCCGCCCTACTTTG
>DVHW01000068.1 GCA_018711785.1 Candidatus Galloscillospira excrementavium | reverse complement strand
GGCGCGAACTCTGCGAGGCTTTTTTGACAAGCTGAGCGGCGGGCCATTGGGCCCGCCGCTCTCGAAGGGAGGAAGCAGGATGCCGGACACCATCGCGGCCATCGCCACGGCCCCGGAGCGCAGCGCCATCGGCATCATCCGCCTGTCCGGGCCGGAGGCGGTCCGGGCGGCCTCGGCGGTCTTCCGCCCCGCCGGGGGCGGACGGCTGGAGGAGCGGGGGGAGCGGCGGCTGGTCTACGGCGGGGTCTACGACCGGGAGGGGAAGCTCATTGACCGGGGCCTGGCCACCTGGTCCCGGGGCCCGGGGAGCTACACCGGGGAGGACACCGCCGAGCTCCAGTGCCACGGCTCGCCGGCGGTGCTGGCCCTGGCGCTGGAGGCCCTCTTCGCCCAGGGGGCCCGGCAGGCCCTGCCCGGGGAGTTCACCCGGCGGGCCTTCCTCAACGGCAAGCTGGACCTGACCGAGGCCGAGGCGGTGGCCGACCTCATCGACGCGGAGAGCGCCGCCGCGGTACACAGCGCCGCCGGGCAGCTCTCCGGGGCCCTCTCCCGCCGGGTGGCCGGGGTGTACGACAGCCTGGCGGGGCTGCTGGCCCACTTCTGCGCTGTGCTGGACTACCCGGACGAGGACATCGACCCCTTTGGCGCGGAGACCATCCGCACCGCCCTGGCCGCCGCCGAGGGGGAGCTGACCGCCCTGCTGGAGAGCTACCAGCGGGGCCGGAGCCTCAAGGGGGGCATCCCCTGCGCCATCGTGGGGCGGCCCAACGCGGGCAAGTCCTCCCTCCTCAACGCCCTGGTGGGGTACGACCGGGCCATCGTCACCGCCATCCCGGGCACCACCCGGGACACGGTGGAGGAGCGGTGCCAGCTGGGGAGCGTGAACCTGCGGCTCATCGACACCGCCGGCCTGCGGGAGACCGCCGACGCGGTGGAGCAGCTGGGGGTGGCGCGCAGCCGGGAGGCCCTCCGGCAGGCTGAGCTGGCCCTGCTGGTGGTGGACGGCTCGGCCTCCCTGGGGCCGGAGGACACCGCCGCCATGGCCGAGGCGGAGGGGTGTCCCCGGGTCCTCTGCGCGGTGAACAAGTCCGACCTGCCCCTGGCGGTGGACCTGGAGGCGCTGCGGCGGCGCTTTCCCCACCTGGCGGTGGTGAGCGCCGCCCGGGGGGACGGCTTGGCGGAGCTGGAGGGCCTGGTGGAGGAGCTCTTCCCCTCCGGCCGGGACAGCGCGCCGGGGGAGCTGCTCACCAATGCCCGGCAGGCCGAGGCCGCCCGGCGGGCCCTGGAGGCCCTCCGCGGGGCCCGGCAGGCCCAGGAGAGCGGGATGCCCCCCGACGCGGTGCTCACCGACGTGGAGGGGGCCCTGGCCGCCCTGGGGGAGCTGACCGGCCGCAGCGTCACAGAGGACGTGACCGACCAGATCTTCCGCCGCTTCTGCGTGGGAAAATAAAGACGCCGGAGGCAGATGCCTCCGGCGTTTTGGCTGTTCAGCTCTTCTCCTCAAAGCTCACGCCGCAGTTGCGGCAGGTGACGGTGATCTTCCCCTTCCCCCGGGGCACCCGCAGGTACTGCCCGCAGTTGGGACACTTGAAGTAGCAGTGGTCCTTGTCCTTGTGGATGGTGCGGCGGAGCTTGAACCAGCGGACAAACGGGCTGGCCAGGGAGAGAAACTTGGCGTTCTCCGCCCTGCGCCGCTCGAGGTTGCGGGAGAACATCCGGAGCACCGCCAGCACCAGGGGGATCAGCGCCACCCAGGAGAGGAAGTACAAATAGTAGGAAAAGCGGGAGATCACGGCGAGAATAACATAGACCGCGAGCAGAAACAAGGAGAGCTGGTCGGTGCCATAACGGCCAAACATGACTCTTCTAAGCCAATTCATACAGAGCTGTCGTCTCCTTTGACCAGTGGAACCGAGAAGGGCTCACAATATCGTTACTTGTAATGATAGCGGTTCTGTATGTCCCCGTCAAGAAAGCAAACGTAAACAAAGTGTGAATTCAAGAAACAAATTAACGCATCGGGTGCATTTTTGGGCTTGTCAGGGCGGGAAAAAGCCTTTATACTGATTTCTGTGGAATCAGACCGCCCGCGGCCTGCCGCTGTTCCGGCGGCCTGTGGGCGTGACAAGAAAGGGGCGTGCGGCCATGAGCCGGATCGACAAGGAGAACTACTACCTGGACATCGCGGAGACCGTGCTGGAGCGGTCCACCTGTCTGCGGCGGTGCTATGGGGCGATCATTGTAAAGAACGACGAGATCATCGCCACCGGCTACAACGGCGCGCCCCGGGGGCGGAAGAACTGCATGGACCTGGGCTACTGCACCCGGGATGCCCTCCAGGTGCCCTCGGGGCAGCGGTATGAACTGTGCCGCAGCGTCCACGCCGAGGCCAATGCCATCATCTCGGCCGCCCGCAGCGACATCATCGGCGGGACGCTGTACCTGGCCGGGCGGGATGCCAAAACCGGCGAGCTCCTCCCGGACGCCACCTCCTGCTCCATGTGCCGCCGGCTCATCATCAACGCCGGGGTGGAGCGGGTGGTCATCCGCCGGACCAAGACCGAGTACGCGGTGGTCCATGTGGAGGACTGGGTCCGGGAGGACGACTCCCTGCCCCCCCAGTTTGCCGGCGGCTGCTCCTCTGGAGCCTGTCCGTCCGGCGGCTGTGAGGGCTGCTGCTGACCCGGCGCGTTCTGCACCTGTGCCGGCGTCCGCCTTAGACGGACGCCGGTCTCTTTCGGCTTTTTATGCTTCGGAAGCGAATGTTCTTGACAGGAAAGCGTTGCAGAATTAAAATAGATTCGGTGTAGTTTTCGAAAAGAGTCTGGGCATCCTTTTCGATTTTTGTGCGGATTGGACAAGCAAACCCCATCCGCGTGCATCAAAATGCCGAATTTGGCAAAGCAATCAACAGGAAAGTGAGGTGGATTCAGGATATGGAACTTTGGCTGGCAATCGTATTGATCGTCGTGGCTCTGGTCGTGGGCGTGGCCGTCGTCGGCATCCCGCTGGGCATGCAGATCCGCAAGCGGGCGGCTGAGAAGGAGATCGGCAGTGCCGAGGAAGAGGCCAAGCGCATCATCAACGACTCCATCAAGAGCGCCGAGAGCAAGAAGCGTGAGGCACTGGTGGAGGCCAAGGAGGAGATCCTGAAGGCCCGCAACGATTTTGAGCGGGAACAAAAAGAACAGCGCGCCGACCTGCAGAAGCAGGAGCGCCGGCTCCAGCAGAAGGAAGAGAACCTGGACCGCAAGACCGAGAACATGGAGAAGAAGGAGGAGCACCTCCAGAACAAGCTCGCCGAGCTGGAGCAGATCCGGGAGGAGACCGAGACCGTCAAAAAGACCCAGCTGGAGGTGCTGGAGCGGATCTCCGGCTTCACCGCTGAGGAGGCAAAGGCCTATCTCATCCGCCAGCTGGAGGCCGACGTGACCCACGAGGCGGCCATGAAGCTGCGGGAGATCGAGGCCCAGTATAAGGAAGAGGCCGACACCAGGGCCCGGGAGATCCTCTCCCTGGCCATTCAGCGCTGTGCGGCCGACCACGTGGCCGAGGCCACGGTGTCCGTAGTGCCCCTGCCCAATGACGAGATGAAGGGCCGCATCATCGGCCGGGAGGGCCGCAACATCCGCACCCTGGAGACCATGACCGGGGTGGACCTCATCATCGACGACACGCCGGAGGCCATCACGGTCTCCTGCTTCGACCCGGTCCGCCGGGAGATCGCCCGTCTGGCCCTGGAGAAGCTGATCCAGGACGGCCGCATCCACCCCTCCCGCATCGAGGAGATGGTGGAGAAGGCCAAGCGGGAGGTGGACGCCACCATCAAGGCCGAGGGTGAGCGGGCGGTGTTCGAGACCAATGTCCACGGCCTGCACCCCGAACTCATCAAGCTCCTGGGCCGCATGAAGTACCGCACCAGCTACGGGCAGAACGTGCTCAACCACTCCATCGAGGTGTCCCACCTGGCCGGGCTCCTGGCCGCCGAGATCGGCGCCAATGTGAACGAGGCCAAGCGGGCCGGCCTGCTCCACGACCTGGGCAAGTCCATCGACCACGAGGTGGAGGGCTCCCACGTCCAGATCGGCGTGGAGCTGGCCCGGAAGTACCGGGAGAGCGAGGGGGTCATCCACGCCATTGAGGCCCACCACAACGACGTGGAGCCCCGGACCATCGTGGCCTGCCTGGTCCAGGCGGCCGACGCCATCTCCGCCGCCCGCCCCGGCGCCCGGCGGGAGAACCTGGAGAACTATATCAAGCGGCTGGAGAAGCTGGAGGAGGTCACCTCCTCCTTCCCCGGGGTGGAGAAGTCCTATGCCATCCAGGCCGGCCGGGAGGTCCGCATCATGGTCAAGCCCGAGCAGGTCAGCGAGGACCAGATGGTGCTCCTGGCCCGGGGGATCGCCAAGAAGATCGAGGAGGAGCTGGAGTACCCCGGACAGATCAAGGTCAACATGATCCGGGAGACCAAGGTCATCGAGTACGCGAAATAGTCAGAAACAAAACCTGCCCCGCCCGGCGCTGCCGGGCGGGGCGTTTGTTGTTTTGCGTGCGGGATGTTCCGCCGGTCTCTTGCAGGGGCGCACAGCGTGCGCCCGGCGCATGTTCGCGGGCGCGGGGGGAGACTTACTCCGCAAAAGCCCGGTAGAGGAAGGTGACGATCTGGCCCCGGGTGCAGGTGGAGTCCGGGGAGAAGGTGGTGGGGGCGGTACCGCCGGTGATGTCGTTTTCAGCGGCCCAGGCCACGGCCTGGGCGTAGCTGGCGCCCTCGTCCACGTCGGTGAAGGGATTGCCGGCGACGGCGGGGCTGCCCTCCAGCTTCCACAGATATTCGGCCACCATGGCCCGGGTGCAGGGCGCTCCGGCGTCAAAATCCAGGATCAGCCCCTCCCCCCGGGCCCAGGAGGCGGCGGTGGAGTAGTACTCCCCGGCGGGGATATCGGAGTAGGTGCCGGAGGAGACCGGTGTGCCCGCGGCCCGCCAGAGGAAGGTGAGGATCTGGGCGGTGGTGCAGGTGGAGTCCGGGGAGAAGGTGGTGGGAGTGGTGCCGCCGGTGATGCCCTGCGCCATGGCCCAGGCCACCGGCTGGGCGTACCAGGCGTTCCCGGCCACGTCGGTGAAGGGGGTCTCGATCGCCTCGGGCTCGTCGGGCACCTCAGGCTCTTCGGGGACCGTGGCGCCCTCGGAGACAAACAGGGCGGGATAGGCGCCCTCCACTACATAGGTATCGTTCCGGACCACCATGGTCCCCGCGCTGCCGTCCGCCATGGTGATGGTGTAGCTGCCCGAGGGGGGCTCGGTGGCGAAATAGGCGCCGGCGTCCACGCTAAGAGAGCCGCCGTTGAAGCGGACGGGCGCGTCCGGATACCAGGAGTAGTTGGTGTTGCCGGTAAAGCGGATCAGGCCGCCGTTGAGGGTGAGGGCGTTGCCCCCGGCGCCCCCGGCGTTGACCGTCAGGGTGCCGCCGTTCATCACCACCTCGGAATAGAGCCCGTCGCCATAGGGGCTCTCGTCCTCCGCCGTCAGGGAGCCGGAGTCCATGACCAAGAGGCAGTTGGCGGTGTTGACCATATTGGTGACCCGGAGGGAGCCGCTGCCCGAGATGGTGATGGAGCTGTCGGCGTCGCTGCCCACGTTGCCGAACTTGTAGCACCAGAGGGAGCCGTCGATGGTGCTGGAGCCGTTCAGGACCACCTGGATGTCAAAGCCGCTCTCATAGTTGCCGTTGAACTGGACGGAGCCGCCCTGGTAGTCGCTGAGGGTGAGGGTCGCTCCGGCGGCGCTCCAGCTCCAGCCGGTGCCGGCGGCGTCCTTGGACAGGGGGTAGTTGGCCTCGGCCCCGTCCGCCCCGGTGATGATCAGATAGGGGTAGCCGAGGTCCGCCTCGCCGCCCGCCAGGGCCGGGACGGCCAGCCCTGCGCACAGGACCAGGGCCAGGAGCAGGGAGAGAAGTGTTTTCCGCATGGTCGATTCATCCTTTCCTTTGGTGAATGAGCCCGCCGCGCCGTGGTTGCCCGCTCCTTTCCCTCCGGGCCCGCTCCCCCGGCGCGGCAGTCAGCAAGGATGAAGGTCAGCCCGTATATTCCCGGCAAACGGTCCCGCGGGCGGGGGTGCTCCCCCGCCCCGGGCGTCCGCCGGAAACATAAAAAGCGGTGCCGAGCCGCAAAACTCAACACCGCCTTGAAAAAATCAATGCGAACGCACGACCTACCATTCCACGCCCGACTTGTCAAAAGAGGGGCAAATGGGTATAATAGGCCTGTGGTGCAATCTATGATTGCTGTGCTGAGTGGCTGTTTCACTCGTACAGGGCCGTGGGGTGTTGCGAGCACCCCGCGGCCTGCCGCAATTTATGTTTCCGACTTCCATTTTAACCGATAAGGCAATAAATTGCAAGGGTTTTCCACCAGACTGAGTGGGATGTGCCCGCGGAAAGGCCCCGCCCGGCTGTGGTTCCGGGCGGGGCCCCTCTGCCCCTGGGTAGGGCGCGCGGAAAGCCGTTGCCCGGCGGCGGAAAATCGCTTATAATAAGAGCTGCGGGGGCGGCCGCTCCCGTAGAGAGGACAGAACCGGAAAACACAGCCGCGCCCGGGCCTTTGGCCGGGGCGGGGAGAACCGGGTCAGAGAGGGCGGAGGATTGTCATGCAGCTGAACATTTTAGCCGTGGGCGACGTGGTGGGGGAGAGCGGCCTGGACTTTCTGGCGCGCCATCTGCGGCCCCTCAAGAAGCTCCACGACATCCACTTCACCGTGGTCAACGGGGAGAACGCCTCCGGCGTGGGCATCCTCCCCCGGCAGGCCCGGGCCATCTTCGACGCGGGGGCCGACGTCATCACCCTGGGCAACCACACCTGGAACCGGCTCCAGATCGCCGACTTCCTGGAGAAGGACCGGTACGCCCTCCGCCCGGCCAACTACACCGACCGGGTGCCCGGCCGGGGCTGGGGGGTCTACGAGGGGCCCCGGGGCGTGCGCATCGGGGTGATGAACCTCATCGGCCGCACCGAGATGGACGCCAACTTTGAAAATCCCTTCACCACCGCCGACCGCATCCTGAAGTCTGCCGACGCCGACGTGGTGCTGGTGGACTTCCACGCCGAGGCCACCAGCGAAAAGGGGGCCATGGGCTATTATCTGGACGGCCGGGTCCAGGCGGTGTGGGGCACCCACACCCACGTGCCCACCGCCGACGGCCGGGTGCTGCCCAAAGGCACCGGTTTTCTCACCGACCTGGGTATGACCGGCCCGGCGGAGAGCGTGCTGGGCATCCGCCCGGCGCAGGCCATCAACCGCTTTTTGGGGGGACTCCCCGCCCGGTACGAGCCGGCGGAGGGCCCCTGCAAGCTGGAGAGCGCCATCTTCACCATCGACACCGACCGCCGCCGCTGCCTTTCGGTGGAGCGGCTGGATGTCCGGGACTAAACAGCCTCGAAAAAGTGCGAGCACTTTTTCGAAAAGGCTGCGGCCCGCGGCAGCGCACTCGCTGACCACGGGGGACGGTCAGCTCGCACGTTTGCGGGCCGAGAAGTGTTTTTCGCCACGCCGCAGCGTAAAGAAAATGTGCCGGTGGCACATTTTTAGCGTAGGCCGCAGCGGCTATGCCGCGAGGAGACACGGTGTAGGTCGCGGCGAAAAACGGATTTTCACTTTTTTCGCGGCGTGCGCGCCGCGAACTCTGCGAGGCTCTTTGGGCCTGACTTAGGAGGACACCCATGCTGAAATTCATCCACGCCGCCGACTTCCACCTGGACGCCCCCTTCACCGCCCTCAGCGGGGAGGAGGCCCGCTCCCGCCGGGAGGAGCAGCGGCGGCTGCCCGAGCGCCTGGCCGGGCTGTGCGAGCGGGAGGGGGCGGACCTGCTGCTGCTCTCCGGGGACCTGCTGGACGGCGAGCGGGTCTACCAGGAGACCCTCCAGGCCCTCTCCGCCGCCCTGGGGAGGGTCCGCGCCAGGGTCTTTCTCGCCCCGGGCAACCATGACTTCTACTCCCCCCGCTCCCCCTACGCCGGGGTGAAGTGGCCGGAGAACGTACATATCTTCACCAGCTCCACCCTGGAGAGGGTGGAGCTGCCCGAGCTGGGCTGCACCGTGTGGGGGGCGGCCTTCACCGCCCCCTACTGCGACGAGAGCCCCCTCCACGGCTTCACCGCCCCCCGGGACGGGGGGCGCCACCTGATGGTCCTCCACGGCGATGTGGACGGCCGGGGCCGCTACGGTTCCATCACTCAGGAGGACATTTCCGAGAGCGGTCTGACCTACCTGGCCCTGGGCCACGTCCACGCCTGCTCCGGCCTGCGCCGGGCGGGGGAGACCTGGTGGGCCTACCCCGGCTGCGCCGAGGGCCGGGGCTTTGACGAGCTGGGAGACAAGGGGGTGCTCGCCGGCGCCGTCGGGGAGGACGGGGCCGTGGAGGCCCGCTTCGTGCCCCTGGCAGAGCGCCGCTACCAGATTCTGACCGTGGACCTCACCGGCGCGGACGACCCGGCGGCGGCCCTGGCCGCCGCCCTCCCCCGGGACGGGGGGCGGGACATCGTCCGCATCCTCCTCACCGGAGAGAGCGGGGTGGAGGGGCTGGACCTGGGCGCCCTCACCGCCGTGGCCCAGCCCTACTTCGCCAGCGTCACCCTCCGGGACCACACCCGGCTGCGGCGGGAGCTGTGGGAGCGGCTGGAGGAGAACTCCCTCACCGGGCTGTTCCTGCGCGCCATGCGCCGGCGCATGGACGAGGCGGAGGACAGCGCGGAGCGGGAGAAGCTGGAGCTGGCGGCCCGCTTCGGCCTGGCGGCCCTGGAGGGCCGGGAGGAGGTGCGCGCATGAGGATCAAGTCCATGACGGCCACCTTCGGCCGCCTGCAAAATGCCCGGCTGGAGCTGGGGGAGGGCCTCAACATCCTGGAGGGGCCCAACGAGGGGGGCAAGTCCACCTGGTGCGCCTTCCTCCGGGCCATGCTCTACGGCATCCCCACCCGGGAGCGGGACACCAAGACCACCATCGCGGAGAAAAATCGCTACCAGCCCTGGTCCGGCGGGGCCATGGAGGGGGCGGTGGAGCTGGAGTGGCAGGGGCGGGACATCACCCTGCGCCGGGGGCCCAGGGGGAGCACTCCCTTCGGCGCCTTCTCCGCCGTCTACACCGGCACCGGGGAGCCGGTGCCCGGCCTCACCGGGGAGAACTGCGGGGAGAAGCTGCTGGGCGTGCCCCGGGCAGTATTTGAGCGCACCGCCTTTGTGGGCCAGTCCGGCGCGGCCATCGCCGCGGACAGCGAGCTGGAAAAGCGCATCGCCGCCCTGGTCTCCTCCGGGGAGGAGGAGGTCTCCTACTCCCAGGTGGAGGGGCGGCTG
>DVHW01000067.1 GCA_018711785.1 Candidatus Galloscillospira excrementavium | reverse complement strand
CCCAAGCAGTTCCTCCACTACTTTGAGGAGCCCGACCGGCCCCAGGCCAAGCTGGACCGCAACCTGGAAAACGGCATGGCGGTCTCCATCGGACGGCTCCGCCCGGATACCCAGTACGACTACAAGTTCGTTTCCCTCTCCCACAACACCCTCCGGGGCGCCGCCGGCGGCGGCGTGCTGCTGGACGAGCTGCTGTGCGCCGAGGGGTATATCGACCACAGGTGAGTGCGGTCCCGCACCCCTCCCCCATCCATGTCTGATTTGAAAGGGTGAATTGAATGAGAACTCCCGTCTTTACCGGCACCTGCACCGCCATCGTGACCCCCTTTGACCAGAACGGGAACATCAACTACGACGTCTTTGGCAAGCTCATCGACGACCAGATCGCCGGAGGGGTGGACGCCATCTGTGTCTGCGGCACCACCGGCGAGAGCGCCACCATGTCGATCCGGGAGCACATCGCCGCGGTGGAGTTCTGTGTCGAACGGGTGGACCACCGGGTCAAGGTCATCGCCGGGGCGGGCAGCAACGACACCTCTGCCGCCGTCTACCTCTCCCAGCACGCCCAGGACTCGGGGGCCGACGCCCTGCTCCACGTGACCCCCTACTACAACAAGGCCAGCCAGGCCGGCCTCATCAAGCACTATGAGTACATCGCCGACCGGGTGGACCTGCCCATCATCCTCTACAACGTGCCCTCCCGCACGGGTGTCTCCTTCACCGCCGAGACCTACAAGGTCCTCTCGGAAAACCCCAAGATCAACGGCGTCAAGGAGGCCAGCGGCAACTTCTCCCTCCTGGCCCACACCCGCTTCCTATGCGGGGACGACTTCTACATCTGGTCGGGCAACGACGACCAGGTGGTCCCCATGATGAGCCTGGGTGCCAAGGGGGTCATCTCGGTGGCCTCCAACATCGTGCCCGAGGTCATGGTGAAGATGAGCCACCTCTGCCTGGAGGGGGACTTCCAGGCCGCCTCCCAGCTCCAGATCGAGTACATGGACTTTATCGACGCCCTGTTCATCGAGGTCAACCCCATTCCCATCAAGACCGCCATGAACCTGATGGGCATGGAGGCCGGGCCCCTCCGCCTGCCCCTGTGCGAGATGAGCGAGGCCCATCTGGAGGCCCTCAAGTCCGCCATGCGGCGCATGGGTCTGCTGTAATTCCTACATAGCGGCAGGAAAGGATGTTGAATATGCTCTCACTGGTCATCTCGGGCTGCAACGGGCACATGGGCCGGGTGGTGGAGTCCATCTGCTCCGCCGACCCGGACATTCAAATCGCGGCAGGCTTTGACCTGCTGGGCAGCGGAGAGCGGGAGTTCCCCGTCTTCTCCTCCCCCGCCCAGTTCAGCGCCGGGGCCGACGCGGCCATCGACTTCTCCCACCCCTCCGCCCTGGACAGCCTGCTGTCCTGGGCCCTGGAGCGCCGCGTGGCCCTGGTGCTGGCCACCACCGGCTACACCCCGGAGCAGCTCGCCCAGATCGACGACGCCGCCCGCTCCATCCCCATCTTCCGCTCCGCCAACATGTCCCTGGGCATCAACGTCCTGATGGACCTGGTCCGCAGGACCGCCGCCATCCTGGGGGAGAGCTACGACGTGGAGATCGTAGAGCGCCACCACCGCCGCAAGGTGGACGCCCCCAGCGGCACCGCCCTCATGCTGGCCCAGGCCGCGGCGGAGGGCCTGCCCTACGCCCCCGAGTATGTCTACGAGCGGCAGTCGGTGCGCCGGCCCCGGGGGGACCATGAGATCGGCATCTCCTCGGTCCGGGGCGGTACCATCGTGGGGGAACACGAGGTCCTCTTCGCCGGGCGGGACGAGGTCATTGAGCTGCACCACTCCGCCCAGTCCCGGGAGGTCTTTGCCAACGGGGCCGTCCGGGCCGCCAAGTTCCTGGCCGGGAAAGCCCCTGGGCTTTACAGTATGACCGACCTGGTCCAGGCCGTCACCGGCTGACAACAACACGAAAAAGCGGACTCTGCCTTTTGAGCAGAGTCCGCTTTTTTATTTCCTGTGCAGGTTCCCTTTACTGGAGCTGGGCCCGGTGGAACACCTTCTTGCCCTTCTTCAGCAGGACACCCTCGCCGGAGAGGTCCTCGGCCGTAAAGGTCTTTCCAATGTCAGCCACCTTCACCCCGTCGGCCTCCACGCCGCCCTGCTGGACCAGCCGCCGGGCCTCCGCCTTGGAGGGGGCGATGCCGCACTTCACCAGCAGGTCCAGGATGCCGATGGCCCCGCTGGTCAGGTCCCCGGCCGCCAGGGCGGTGGAGGGCACGTTGCTCCGGTCGCCGCCGCCCGCGAACAGGGCCCGGGCGGCGTCCTGGGCCTTCTGGGCCTCCTCCTCCGAGTGGACCAGCCGGGTCAGCTCAAAGGCTAAAATCTCCTTGGCGGTGTTCAGCTGGCTGCCCTCCCACCGGTCCATCTCGTCGATCTGCTCCAGGGGCAGGTCGGTGAGCATCCGCAGGCACTTGAGCACGTCGGCGTCGTCCACGTTGCGCCAGTACTGGTAGAAGTCGTAGGGGGAGGTCTTCTCCGGGTCCAGCCACACCGCGCCGGCCTGGGTCTTGCCCATCTTCTTGCCCTCGCTGGTGAGGAGGAGGGTGATGGTCATGGCATAGGCGTCCTTGCCCAGCTTGCGGCGGATGAGCTCGGTGCCGCCCAGCATATTAGACCACTGGTCGTCGCCGCCGCACTGGAGGTTGCAGCCCACGGTCTGGAACATGTGGTAGAAGTCGTAGGACTGCATGATCATATAGTTGAACTCCAGGAAGGAGAGGCCCTTCTCCATGCGCTGCTTGTAGCACTCGGCCCGGAGCATGTTGTTCACGCTGAAGCAGGCCCCCACCTCGCGGAGCAGCTCGATATAGTTCAGGTTCATCAGCCAGTCGGCGTTGTTGAGCATCAGGGCCTTGCCCTCCGAGAAGTCGATAAATTTGCTCATCTGCTTTTTGAAGCACTCGCAGTTGTGCTGAATGGTCTCCACCGTCATCATGGAGCGCATGTCAGTGCGGCCGGAGGGGTCCCCCACCATGCCGGTGCCCCCGCCGATGAGGGCGATGGGCCGGTTGCCCGCCCTCTGGAGGCGGCGCATCAGCATCAGGGCCATAAAGTGGCCCACGTGGAGGGAGTCGGCAGTGGGGTCAAAGCCGATGTAGAAGGTGGCCTTGCCGTGGTTGATGAGCTCCTTGATCTCCTCCTCATCGGTGACCTGGGCGATCAGGCCACGGGCCTTCAATTCCTCATAAATGGTCATCTTTTCTCGCTCCTTTATGGTTTTCTATGATGTGTCAATCCCTGTGATTCATCTATTTTGAGGGACAGATTACGCTACATTATGGGCCGTTCCCTGTGGCAGACGGCTGTTCCGTGTCCCTGCGGGCCCGGAGCACATTGTAGAGCACCACCGCGCCCACCACCACCACGGCGCCCAGCATGGAGAGGGGGCCGATGGTCTCGTGGTAAAAGAGGGCCACCAGAACCGGGTTGAGCACCGGCTCAATGCCGGAGACCAGGCTGGCTGTCACCGCCGGCGTTGTCCTGAGCCCGATGGTGAGCAGGACATAGGCCAGGCCCACCTGGAACGCCCCCAGCACCACCAGGCTCACCACAGCGGTGGGCGTAAACTCCCGCTCCCGCAGGAGAAAGGGCAGTCCGCTCACGGCGCTGATCACATCCCCCCAGAAGACCGAGGCAATAGGGTCAGCATTGGGCAGATCCTGGAGCAGAAACACGCCGGCATAGCTCAATCCCGCCAGAAGTGCCAGCACATTCCCCAGCATATCGCCGGTCTCCAGGCTCTCCACAAAGAAGCAGCCCACACCCAGCAGCACCACCGCGCAGGCCGCCACATCCAGCTTTCCCGGCCGCTTATGCCAAAAGATTGCCGAGAGAAGCATGACAAAAATGGGCGCGGTGAACTGCAGCACGATGGCATTGGCCGCAGTGGTCATCTTGTTGGCCACCGTGAACAGGATATTGGTCCCGCACACGCAGAGCGCGCCCAGCAGCACCCAGCGGTTGAGCCGCGGCTTGTGCCCGGTCAGAAGCAGATACCCTCCTACGACCAACAGCGCCACCAGATTGCGCCCGCCGTTGATGGACATCCCGTTCCATGGGATCAGCTTAATGCACAGCCCGCCGATGCTGTACAGCGCCGCCGCCGCAAAGACGAGCAGCACGCCCCGCCGCTGTTCCCGTTCCGTAACCAATGAAAAACACCCCCTGTCCATCTGGACAGAGGGCGTCAACTCACGCGGTACCACCTCTGGTTCGCCGCCTCCTCGCAGAAACGGCCTCATGGAGTGCCAACACACTCCGGCGCGGTAACGGGCGCACCCGACACAGCCCTACTGCGCGCCGTGGCGCGGTTGGGGCGGCTGCTCCGAGGTGTATTCACAGGAGACCACCCTCCCCCTTTCACCAAAACGGGGGCTCTCTGGGCGGCGGTGTTCCCGCTACTCCTCCTCATCATCGCGATGGCAATATGAAGCTTGCTGTACTATACCACAGACCGCCGGCCTTGTCAATCCCCGGCCGCACTCCCCCGTCCGTCCAGGGGCATGGTCAGGTAAACCATGTCGATGAGCTGCCGTCCGCACTCGAAGATCGGGTGGTCATAGTGCTCCGGGAAGAAATTCTTCACCCGGTGGGAGGGGACAAAGCCGCACCGCTCATAAAACGGGATGGTCAGGGGGCTCTCCCCGGTCCCCACCTGCATCCGGCGGTACTCGCCCCGGTAGCGCCGAGCGAGAAAGGCCACCAGCCGCGCGCCATAGCCCCGCCGCTGGTCCTCCGGGCGGACCGCCAGATTCTTCAGCTCCAGCACGCCGCAACCCTCGTCGGTCACCACGCAGACGCCCCGGACCACGCCGCCCTCCTCCAGCCCGTACATGGTCCCCTTATCCAGATAGCGGTCGATCATGCTCTCCTGCTCGTCGGCCAGCAGCAACAGGTCCAGATAGTCCTTCTTGCGCTCCCTCACCTCAAAAATAGGCATCTGCACTTCCTCCTCACCACCCGGTCCGCCTCTCCAAAGGCCGCGCACCTCCCGAGTGTGGCGCACGGCCCTACTGTTCGGTCTGCCGGGCCCGCTTGTACTCCTCGGCGCTCTCCAGCGCCTCCTCGGCGCTCTCCAGCGCCGCCGGGGTAATGCGTTCGCCGGAGGACAGCCGGGCCAGCTCCTCTTTCCTCCGCGCCCGGCTCAGGCGCTCCACCACCGTATAGGTGCGGCCGCCCTTCTCCCCCTTCTCCACCGAGAAGTGGACGTCCGCCATGGCGGCAATCTGGGGCAGGTGGGTCACGCAGAGCACCTGCTTGCGCCCGGCCACGTCGGCCATCTTCTGGGCCACCTTCTGGGCCGCCCGGCCGGAGACCCCGGTGTCCACCTCGTCAAAAATCAGGGTGGTCACCGCCTCGTTCTCCGCCAGCACGTTCTTCAGCGCCAGCATGATGCGGGCCAGCTCACCCCCGGAGGCGATCTTCTGGATGGGCTTGAGGGCCTCCCCCACATTGGCCGACATGAGAAACTGCACCTCGTCCATGCCGGTCTCGTCCAACCCCTCCCCGCCCGGCTTGGGCCGGAACTCCACCGCAAAGCGGACCTTCGGCATGTCCAGCTGGGCCAGCTCGGACTGGATGCGCTTCTCCATGGCCTCTGCCGCCGTGTGCCGGGCATCTGAGAGGGCCTGGGCAGCCTCTCTCGCCTTCTTCAGCCGCTCCCCCCGCGCTTTCTCCAGCCGGGCCAGGGTGTCGTCGGCGTACTGGATCTCGTCCAGCTCCTTCCGGCACCGGTCCAGGTAGGCGAGCATCTCCTCCACCGTGGCGCCGTACTTCTTCTTCAGCCGGTGGAGCAGGTCCAGCCGGCCCTCGATCTCGTCCAGCTCCCCGGGCTCGAAGTCCAGGCTGTCCCGCAGGTCCCGGACCAGCTCGGCGGCGTCCTCGGCGGCGGAGCGGAGTTCGGACACCTTCGCCAGCGCCTCCCCCGCCGCGCCGCTCATCCGGGCTGCCGGCGAGAGGGCGTTCTCCGCCATGGCGATAAGGGAGGCGGCCCCCTCCCGCTCATCGTCCCCGGAGAGGGCATAGCTGGCCTCCTCCACCGCCTCGATGAGCTTTTCCGCGTTGCGCAGCAGGTTCCGGCGCGCCAGAAGGGGCTCCTCCTCCCCCTCCTTCAGCTCGGCCCGCTCCAGCTCGGCGATCTGGTAGTGCAGGGTGTCCATGCGGCGGGATTTCTCCGCCTCATCCATCTCCAGCTTCGCCATCTCCCGGCAGACGGCGGTGTAGGCCCCGTAAGCGATCTGGTACCGCTCCAGCGCCGCCTCCGTCCCGCCGAAGCTGTCCAGATATCCCAGATGGCAGCGCTCGTCCAGCAGCTGCTGGCCGTCGTGCTGGCCGTGGATATTGACCAGCTGGCTCCCCAGTTCCTTAAGCTGGGAGACCGTCAGCGGCCGCCCGCCCAGACGGCAGACATTCCTTCCGTCGGGCTGGATCTCCCGCTGGAGGAGCAGGTTCCCCTCCTCGTCCGGGCCCAGGCCGTTCTCGGCGAACCAGGGCAGGTCGGGAAGATCGGTGAACACCGCGCTGACCAGGGCCGACTTTGCCCCGGTGCGGATCAGTTCCCGGCTGGTGCGCTCCCCGATCACCGCCCCGATGGCGTCGATGACGATGGACTTGCCCGCGCCGGTCTCGCCAGTCAGGGCGTTGAAGCCCGGGCCGAACTGGATGTCGGCCTGCTCGATGACCGCGATATTCTCAATGTGGAGCAGAGAGAGCATGTCCCTTCACCTCGGCTCTGTGATCATTTGAGCATGTTGTGGATCTCGGCGCAGAACTCGGACGCCGCCTCGTTGGTGCGCATGATCAGGATAACGGTGTCGTCCCCCGCCAGGCTCCCCACCATGTCGGGGATGTCCATGCTGTCCAGGGTCGCCCCCGCCGCCTGGGCCAGACCGGGCATAGTCTTGACCACCACAATGTTCTGCGCCAGATCAAAGGAGGTGACTCCCTCCTTGAAGATGTTGCGCAGCCGGCCCGCAAAATTGAGGGAGAGCTTCCGCTCTGAGACCACATATTTATAGCTGCCGTAGCCGGTCAGCTCCTTGATGAGATGCAGCTCCTTGATGTCCCGGGAAATGGTGGCCTGCGTGGAGTGGATGCCCCGGGCCTTCAGCTCAGAGAGCAGCTGGTCCTGGGTCTCCACATCCACAGTCTCGATAATGCGCAGAATCTCCGCCTGCCGCTTGCTCTTCATCAAACTTACCCCTTCCCCAGCTTTTGGCTGACGATCTCATAAAAACTCTTCCCTGTGAGCCGCACCAGCT
>DVHW01000066.1 GCA_018711785.1 Candidatus Galloscillospira excrementavium | reverse complement strand
CCGACGGCGGCGTGAAGTACTCCGGCGACATCGCCAAGGCCCTGGCCGCCGGCGCCAGCGTGGTCATGCTGGGCTCCCTGCTGGCCGGCTGCGAGGAGTCCCCCGGCGACACCGAGGTCTACCAGGGCCGCCAGTTCAAGGTCTACCGCGGCATGGGCTCCCTGGGCGCCATGGCCAAGGGCTCCAAGGACCGCTACTTCCAGGAGAACAACAAAAAGCTGGTGCCCGAGGGCGTGGAGGGCCGCGTGCCCTACAAGGGAGCCACCGGCGACACCATCTACCAGCTCATGGGCGGCCTGCGGGCCGGCATGGGGTACACCGGGTGCCACAGCATCGAGGAGCTCCACTCCAAGGCCCAGTTCATGCAGATCACCGCGGCGGGCCTGCGGGAGTCCCACCCCCACGACATCTATATCACCAAAGAGGCCCCCAACTACACCCTCAATCCCCAGTAACTTTTGTAACCTTTCGGCTTTGCAAGGCGACTGCCGGTCTGTGCCTTTTCGCACAGGCCGGCAGTTTTTGTGCCTATTCTCGGAGTTTTACGTTGTTTTTGGTCTGTTTTCTTTGACTGGAAAATTTTACTCTTGCATTTCACTCCCAAATAGGTTACAATGCGGTTACAACAGGTTTCCAAATGGAAACAACCCAAGGAGTTGAGTACATGAAGAAACAGCTGTTCTGCGCCGGGCTCTGCCTTGCGCTGACCCTCAGCATGGGCACCCAGGCCTTTGCCGAGGAGGTTGACTCGCAGACTGCGCCCGGCGCAGAGGAAGCTGCGCAGGCCACGGTCACCACCGCAGAAGTGGTGATCAACGGCGAGACCATGACAAACTTCCGTGCGGAGCTCTACGACGGAACTTCTTATGTTTCTCTCTATGGCGCCACTCTGGCCCTCCGGCCCGATGCAGTCATCACCTGGGAGGACAATCAGATGATGGCACGGGCCGAGGATTTTGAGTTGTCCGCCCGGGTCGGCACCTGCTACCTCGTCGTCAACGGGCGCTATCTCTACATCCCCGACGGCGTCAAGTTCGACGCAGCGGGTGACACCCTGGTCCCGGTCCGGGTCCTGGCTCAGGCCCTGGGCGCCACCGTGGAGTGGGACGGCCGGGTGCTCCTCACCGGCGGCGGCACCCCGCTGGAGAGCGGAGATACTTATTATAACGCCGAGGAGCTGGACCTCATCGCCCGGGTCATCATGCACGAGAGCGGCAACCAGCCCCTGGAGGGCAAAATCGCCGTGGGCAACGTCATCCTCAACCGGGTGGAGCACCCCTCCTTCCCGGACACAGTCTATGACGTGCTCTTCCAGAAGAACCAGTTCCCCGGCGCCACCAACGCCACGCCCAATGAGGAGTCCATCCTGGCCGCCAAGCTGTGCCTGGACGGGGCCAGCGTGGTCCCGGACGCCTACTGGTTCAGCGCGGTGGGCCTGGAGTGCTGGGCCTCCATCAACAAGGACCTGATAACCGTCATCGGCGGCCACGCCTTCTACGGTTAACGGTTAAAGAAAATACAGAACACGGGGCCATCTGCCGGATGGCCCCGTGTTTCTTTTATGCTTGCGGCTTTTTTGCCGAGACCAGCAGCATCATGGGCCGGCGGAGCTCGTCCGCCATGCCGGGCACGTCCATCAGCGCCGGGTCGGGCCGGGGCTCCACCAGAGCCGTGAGGGCAAAGCCGGTCCGGAGCAGGGTCTCCACATAGGTGGTCAGGGTCCGGTGGTACTTCACCACCTCGCAGCCCAGGAAGTGGGCTGTCCGTGCCCCCTCGGAGAAGTAATGGTCCACCGGCCAGTGGAGGTTCTCCCCCGCCTCATTCCGGCACCACTCCTGGGCGCCCTCAGCGGTAAAGATGGGGTGCTCGCAGGAGAACACGAAGTCCCCGCCCGGCGCGAGAGCCATGAAGATGCGGCGGAACACCGGCTCCAGGTCCTCCACATAGTGGAGGGTCAGGGAGCTCAAAACCACGTCAAAGGAGCCCGGGGGCGCCTCCAGGTCCTCCATGGCCCCCCGCACATAGGCGATCCTGGGGTCCGTTGTCTCCCGGCGGGCCCGGGCGAGCATCTTCTCCGACAGGTCCAGGCCCACCACCCGGGCTGCTCCCTGCTCCGCCGCGTACCGGCAGTGCCAGCCAAAGCCGCACCCCAGGTCCAACACCCGCTTCCCGGCAAAGGGGGGCAGCAGGCGCCGGAGCTCGTGCCACTCCCCTGCCGCCCTCAGCCCCTCTACCGAGCGGGGAAAGGCGCTGTACCGGGCAAAAAATTCCTCGTTGTCATACAGATTCTCTTTCATCGGTCAAATCCTCTTTTCCGTCTGCTCTCTGGGTTTCAGCCCCGGTATCTGCGGTAGCTGCTCTTTCCGCCGCCGCTCCGGTGCATCCGGCGGCGCCTCCGGGTGGCGAGGCGGTAAATGATGAACACCACCAGGGCCGCCAGCACCAGGACGATGCCCAGCGCCAGCAGGGTGATCCAGTTGGGAGCTTTGAGCAGCTCCACCGGGTTCCAGCTGTCCACCGCTGCCTTCCGCCCCTCCGGGGCGGCGTAGCGGCTGTCCACGGTGCCCATGGACCGGAGATAGGAGGCCAGGGCGTACCACTCCTTCACCTCGGAGCCGTTCTGGTTATAGATGATGCAGTCCTCAAAGTCCTCCACCGGCACGCCGTTTTCGTCCTTGGGGGTGATGGTGAGCAGGCCGAAGGACTTGGAGTTGACCGTCCCCAGCATCTGCCCGGAGTAGAGCCCGGTGACCACCCGGTAGAGCCGGTCGTCTTCCAGGGGGACCCGGGTGCCGTCCTCCAGCACCTGGGCGCAGGCGGTGACCTTGTTGAAGATCATCCGATTGGGGTTATAGGTCCAGGTCATGCCCGCGCCATAGAGCTGGGCCGCCGGCATGATGGGGGTCACTGAGGCGTCCACCTCAAAGGCGTCCCGCAGTTCCCGGCCGGTGAGGTAGACCGAGATGAGGGGGTAGCCCGGCGTGCCGTCCGCCCCCGAGCCCAGGGAGGAGACATTGAAGGCGTCGGACACCGTGATGTCCCCCTGGGCGAAGGAGCCCCGGATGACTCCGGCGGCCACCACCGCGAAGTCCACCGGCACGTAGTCCTCCCCCTCCGCCTCCCTCACCGCGTGGACGTAGGAGTCGGCGATCAGGCTGCCCAGGGGGTCCTCACGCTGCTCCTGGGCGAACTGGCCGATGGGGGTAAAGGAGAAGGAGCTGGAGGCCAGCACCTCGTCAAAGGTCATGCCGTACTGGGAGAGGTAGTCGGCGTCCACCATGGTCTTGAACTGTGCCGCCAAGGCGGACAGCTCCGGGTCGTCGGCCACAGTCTCGTCGATGGGGATGAGCTCGTAGCTGCGCAGGGCCGCCGCCTCCCCCTCCTTCCCGACGGTGAGCACCCCCAGGTTCTGGGTATACTCTCCGCAGGAAACAATCAGGGTGCCGTTCACCTCGATGGGCTGGGCCAGGGTGGTGTGGGTGTGGCCGGAAAGGATGACGTCGATGCCGTCCACCGCCCGGGCCAGCTCGTAGTCCTCGCCCCGGGCCCCGTCGGTGCCCGAATGGGACAGGCAGATGACATAGTCGGCCTCCGCCTCGGCCTCGATCTGGGCCACCACCCGGCGGGCGGCGTCGGCGATGGGCTCAAACTCCATGCCCGACATGGGGGCGCACTCATCGGCGTCCACCCCCAGCAGGCCGAACACCGCCACCCGCAGGCCGTCCCGCTCTACCACGGTGTAGTCGGTGATGCCGTACTCGTTCCAGGCCGCCCAGGTGTCGGCATCCCCCTCCGGGGGCTTGTAGTTCGCCTGGACCAGGGCGGGCAGGGGGTCCCCGCTCTCCACCGCCGCCCGCAGCATATCGGCCAGCCCCTGGGCGCGGTAGTCGAACTCGTGGTTGCCCAGGGTGGTCACATCAAATCCCATGGCCCCCAGGGCCCGCAGCTCGGGCGCGTCGGTGGCGTAAATGGTCTGGAACAGGGAGCCCATGGAGAAGTCCCCGGCGTCCAGGGTGACCACCGGGTTGTCCGCCGCCGCCCGCTGCTCCTTCAGCACGGTAGCCAGGCGGGTGTACCCGCCGTACTCCCCGCCCGCCTCGTCCGGCATGGGCAGGAAGTGGTCGTGGGTGTCGTGGGTGAAGAGGATGGTCAGGTCCTCCGTCCCGCCCCCCTCCCCCGCGGCCAGGGCGGACAGGGCCAGGGCGCAGGCCATCACCAGGGCCAGGAGCGCGGCGCTATATCGTCTGAGGGTTCTTCTCGTCATTGGGAATTCCTCCTCGTGAACTGGTATCTCTATTGTGCCATATCAGAATGTAAAAAGAAAGTAAAATTTTTCTGGTCGGGGCCTCCCCTCCGTAAAGCCCCCGGATTTTTCCGCCGGGCGGCAAATTTCCTGTTGACAAAGGCCCTCCCGTCTGCTAGAATATCAGCGCACAATAAAGCAGGAAGGGTACCTCCGTCCTCACCTCCCGCCGCGGGCGAGGGGGTCAACACCGCCGCGCAGCACCTCTGGAAGGTGTCTTTGCGCCTGTTTGGACTCGGGTACCCGCAAGGGGCCCGTTTTTTCTGTCCTTCGGGAGAAAGCGGCGCCCAAAGAGAATGGGAGGTGCTTTCGTATCAGCAAACAGGGTCATCAACTCAACGAAGAGATCCGGGACAAGGAGGTCCGTCTTGTCTCCGCCGAGGGCGAGCAGCTGGGCATCATGTCCGCCCGCGAAGCCCTGGAGAAGGCCATCGAGCAGGGTCTGGACCTGGTGAAGATCTCGCCCAACGCCACTCCCCCCGTCTGCAAGCTGATGGACTACGGCAAGTACAAATTCGAGCAGCAGAAGCGGGAGAAGGAAGCGCGGAAGAACCAGCACGTGGTGGAGATCAAGGAAGTGCGCATGTCCCCGGGCATCGACGTGAACGACTTCAACGTAAAGCTGCGCAACGCGCAGAAGTTCCTGGCCGAAGGCAACCGGGTCAAGGTCACCGTCCGCTTCCGCGGCCGCGAGATGGCCCACACCGACATCGGCAAGGGCCTGCTGCTCAAGTTCGCCGAGCAGTGCGCCGAGGTCGCCACCACCGAGAAGGATCCCAAGCTGGACGGACGGCACATGACCATGTTCCTCTCCCCCAAGGCCGCCAAGGAGCAAAAGAAATAGGACCCCAGCGGTCCCCTTTCCATCAAACAGAAAAGGAGTCATCCACCATGCCTAAACTCAAGACACACAGCGGCGCTAAGAAGCGCTTCAATCTGACCAAGAGCGGCAAGGTCAAGCGCGCCCACGCGTTCAAGTCCCACCTGCTCAACGGCCACGGCAAGACCACCAAGCGCAAGAGAGGCCTCCGTGCCGGCGCTTACGCGGATGTCACCAACGAGTCCGCCATCAAGCGCATGATCCCCTACAAATAAAAACATCTGCGTAATGCATCACATAGGAGGCAAACGAAATGGCTAGAGTCAAAGGCGCGATGATGACGCGCAAGAGAAGAAATAAGATCCTCAAGCTGGCCAAGGGCTACTGGGGCTCCAAGAGCAAGCACTTCCGCGTGGCCAACCAGGCGGTCATGAAGTCCCTGAGCTACGCCTACACCGGCCGCAAGCTGAAAAAGCGCGACTTCCGTCAGCTTTGGATCACCCGCATCAACGCCGGCTGCAAGATGAACGGCATGAACTACTCCACCTTTATGAACGGCCTGAAGAAGGCGGGCATCTCCATCAACCGGAAGATGCTCTCTGAGATGGCCATTCAGGACAAGGCGGCC
>DVHW01000065.1 GCA_018711785.1 Candidatus Galloscillospira excrementavium | reverse complement strand
TCCCAGTCGGAGCGGGAGAGATAGGTGAAGTCATAGCCGTAGTAGTTGATGTCGGCGTTGTCGAAGAGGTTGGTGACCTCCACGCCGGTGATGCGGGAGAGGTCATAGCTGGTGGTGTCCAGCTCGGCCTGGTTCCAGGTGTAGGTTTTGGCGTCGTCGCCGTCATAGTCCATGCCGTCGGCGGTGGAGTAGCCCTTGGCGGCGAGGATGTTGTTCAGCGCGTCGTGGGCGCTGGTGCCGATGGCCAGGTAGTAGTCCCCGGCGGAGAGGATGTATCCGGCGGCGCCGTAGGTGTCATAGCTGGCCAGGAAGTAGCGGTCCACCTCCACGGTGACGGTCTCGCTCGCCCCGGGCTCCAGGGTGTCGGTCTTGCCCATGCCCACGAACTGGACGGCGGCCTTCTCCACGTTGTTCTGCTTCTCATAGTCGCCGTAGGGGGTCTGGGCGTAGACCTCCACCACGTCCATGCCGGCCACGTCGCCGGTGTTGGTCACGGTGACCTCCACCAGGTAGGAGTCGGTGTTGGGGTCGTACTCCACGCTGTCCAGGGTCTGCTCAAAGGTGGTGTAGCTCAGGCCGTAGCCGAAGGGGTAGACCACCTCGTCGGTGTAGTTCCATGCGCTGCCGGTGGAGGAGCCCACGGCGCTGGAGGCGTTGCCGGCGCCGAGGACGGTGTCCTCATACCGGGTCTCGTAGTACTTGTAGCCCACGTAGATGCCCTCGGCGTAGAGGATCCAGTTGCTCTCCGAGGTGCCGTCGGCGCCCCAGTCGGGGTTGTTGGCGGCCACCCAGTCCAGGTTGGACCACTGCTGGGTGTTGTTGCCCGCGTAGGTGACAGCGGGGGCGGAGAGGGAGTTGGCCGCGTAGGTGTCCACCAGGCGGCCGGAGGGGTTGGCCGCGCCAGTGAGGACGTTGACCACGCCGGTGTAGCCCACCGTACCGGGCCGGCCGATGAGAAGGCAGGCGTCCACGCTATAGTCGTCCAGCCAGTCCAGTTCCATGGACTGCTCAGAGTTGATGAGCACGATGATGCTGCCGAACACCCCGGCCTCCTTCTGCTCCTGAAGATAGGCCATCAGGTCCTGCTCGTTGTCCGACAGGCCCAGGTAGTGGTTGCCGTCGTCGTTGTAGAGGGAGGCGTCGTTGCTCTCGCTGCCCGCCCGGGAGAGGACCACGATGGCCGCGTCGTTGCAGCTGGACTGCCAGGAGCTCTCCTGGGCCCGCACATCGGCGATGCTGCCCTCGGCCACCGAGCTGATGCTGGTGGTGCCCAGGCTGGCGTAGGCGGTCTCACCCAGGGTGGCGTTCACGTTCTCCGCGCCCAGGGCGTCCTGGAGGGCGGAGGTCAGGGTGGAGGCGGTGATGGACTCAAAGGGCGTGCTGGAGGACACGCCGATGGAGTGGAACGCGCCGTTGCCGAAGATGGTCACGCCCGCCCCCTTAGCCAGGGGCAGGGCGCCGTTTTCGTTGCGCAGGAGCACAGTGCCCTCCTCGGCCTGCCGGATGTTCTCGGCGGCCACGTCCATCTCCAGCATCAGGGCCGCCTGGTTGTTGTTGGGGTCGGTGCCGTACTCGTTGTCATAGACCACCGCGTCGGCTGCCGCGGCGTCGTCGCTGTGGACGATCTGGGTAGTGGAAATACCCAGTGCCTGGTTGATGACACCGGCGTAGTGGAAGGTGAGCGTGGTGGCGGCGGTGCACAGGAAAAACAGGAAGGCCGTGATCCCGGCCACGCCGCGCAAAATTGCCGCTCTTTTTTTCATATCCATCCTCCTTATCGGTTTTTGTGCCCGTGGCTGCCCAATGTGCTCTGCTCCTCCTCCCCATACAGAATGACCCGCCGGCCCACAGGGACAAGGGTCAGCCGGCCGCAGGCTGATTCATAGCGAGCGTTCACGGGCACGCTATGAGGGGAGTATAGCATCGCCGCCGGGTTTTGCGCGGGGATTTGTCTTAAACGGTCAATTCCCATCCCGGAATGGTTCCCGCCCGGGTGGACGGGAAGCAAAAATCCGCCCTCCGGCGGAAACCGGAGGGCGGACAGGGTGAGAAATGCAGGGGGAAACGTGGGTCAGGGCGTCCCCCGGAGGCGGCGGAGGAGGTTGGAGAGAAAGCGGCCCCTGGGGGCGGGGTGTTCCTTGGGCGGCGGGAGCAAGGCGGAGGACTCCTCCTGCACCGCCTCCTCCATCAGGGCCTGCTGGGCGTCCAGCCTGGGCCCGGTCTGGGGGACGGGGGCATACTGCCCGTCCGGACCCATGGCGCGGGCCTTCACATTGTCAGAGCAGAGCAGCTCCACATAGTGGCGCAGCTGGCGGCGGATACCAGGGTCCAGCACCGGGCAGGCCACCTCCACCCGCCGCTCGGTGTTGCGGGTCATGAAGTCGGCCGAGCCCAGGTAGACCCTGGCCTCCTCCCCCACGCCGAAGGAGTAGATGCGGGCGTGCTCCAGGAACCGGCCCACGATGGAGAACACCCGGATGCGGTCGGTGAGGCCGGGGATGCCGGGCCGCAGGCAGCAGATGCCCCGCACGTTCATAGTGATCTCCACCCCCGCCTGGCTGGCCTGGGCCAGCTTGTCGATGAGGTTGCGGTCGGTGACCGAGTTGACCTTGAGGAAGATGCGGCAGGGCTTGCCCTGCCGGGCCTTTTCGATCTCCCCGTCGATGAGGTCCATCAGCCGGTTCTTCAGGCCGAAAGGGGCCACCAGCAGGTGCTGGTACTCCCCGGAGAGGGTGGAGGTGGACATGTTCTGGAAGAAGGCGGCGGCGTCCAGGCCGATGGCGGGGCTGGCCGTCATGAGGCACAGGTCGGTGTAGAGCTTGGCGGTCTTTTCGTTGTAGTTGCCGGTGCCGATCTGGGTGATGTACTGGATGTGGCCCCGCTCCCGGCGGGTGATGAGGCAGATCTTGGAGTGGACCTTGTAGTTCTCCGCACCGTAGAGCACGGTGCAGCCCGCCTCCTCCAGCCGCTCGGCCCAGGCGATGTTGTTCTGCTCATCGAACCGGGCCCGCAGCTCCATGAGCACGGTGACCTCCTTGCCGTTCTCCGCGGCGGCGGCCAGGTACTCCACCAGCTTGGCCTTGGAGGCCAGGCGGTAGATGGTGATCTTGATGGAGAGCACGTCGGGGTCGTTCGCCGCCTCCCGGATGAGGTGGAGGAAGGGGGTCATGGCGTGGTAGGGGTAGTACATCAGCACGTCCCGCCGCAGAATCTGGGGGATGAGGGGCTCCCCCTTTACCAGCCCCAGGGGCCAGCGGGGGGTGTGGACGGGGTAGCACAGCTGGGCGCTCTCCGCTGGGGAGAGCTTGGCCTCCAGGGCGTAGACGTACCCCAGGGCGATGGGAGCCTCCGTGTGAAAGACCTGATCTGCGCCCAGCTCCAGCCGGCCGCAGAGATAGCTGACCAGCGCAGCGGAGCACTCCCCCTGGATCTCCAGCCGGACCGGGGCCAGGCGGGCGCGCTTTTTCAGCACCTTCTTCATGTGCTGCCGGAAGTCCTCGCCCACCTCGTAGTCCTCATCCTCCGGGCTGATGTCGGCGTTGCGGGTCACCGAGATGACGGCCCGGTCCAGGACCTGGTAGCTGGAGAACAGCTTGTGGGCCCAGGTCAGGACCACCTGCTCGGTGAGGAGGTAGCGCATACCGTCCAGAAGCAGGAAGGGGGGCAGGGCACGGGGGATGGGGATGAGGCCGAAGCAGGTCTCGCCGTCCCGCTTGAGGGTGAGGACGATGTTCAGCGACTTGCTGGGCAGGTGGGGGAAGGGGTGGCGGCTGTCCACCACCTGGGGGGAGAGAACGGGAGTCAGATAGTCCCGGAACCAGCGCTCCACCGCCCGCCGGTCCTTGGGAGAGAGCTCCTCGATGGTCAGACGGCAGACGCCGTAGGGCTGGAGGAGCTCCTCCACCTGGGCGAAGAGGGCGTCCCGCTGGCGGTAGAGGGGCCGTACTGCCTTGAAGATGGCCTTGAGCTGCTCCTTGGGGGTGAGGCCGCTCTTGGTGTCCACGTGGGAGCGCTTGCTGAAGGTCATGTCGTAGATGGAGCCCACCCGGATCATGAAAAACTCGTCCAGGTTGCTGGTGAAGATGGAGATGAATTTCAGCCGCTCAAAGAGGGGGACGCTCTCGTCGGCCGCCTCCTCGATGACCCGCTGGTCAAAGCGCAGCCAGGACAGCTCCCGGTCCTGGGTGTAGCGGGTATCAACCGTATTTTTGTGATCTGACATGGTATGCACCTCGCTTCAGTCCCTGTTCCGGAGGACCCGGTCGAACAGGTAGCCCTCCCGGACGCCGCAGGCGCTGACCGAAACGGTCTCCACCTGGTAGCGCTTGAGGATGCAGTGGAGCACCACCAGGCCGGGCAGAATGGTGTGGACCCGGTCGGGGGTGGATTTGAGGATCTGGCGCAGGGTGGTCTTGTCCCCCTTTTTCAGCTTGCGGTAGAGCCCCCGGATCTCTCCGGCGGGGATGACCGGGTTGTCCGGGTCCACGCCGCTCAGGTCGTTGCACAGCTTCCGGGCGGCCCGGAAGGTGCCGCCCACCCCAACCAGGTGCCGGTGCCGGACGTCGAGAGGGGCGGCCTTGTCCAGCTCCGCCTCCACCGCGGCGCGGATGCGCCGGCGCTCCTCCGCCGTGGGGAAGAGCCCGTCCACATACCGGGAGAAGAGGGAAAGGGAGCCCACCGGCAGGGAGCAGCTGGAGGTGACGTGGCCGTCCTCATAGCTCACAAGCTCGGTGGAGCCGCCGCCCACGTCGGCCATCAGACCGGTGGGGGCGCCGCCCCCCAGGGAGGCGCCCAGGAAGGACAGCCGGGCCTCCTCCGCCCCGGAGAGGACCTCCGCCCGGATGCCGGTGGCCTGGCGGATGGCCTCCAGAGCCTCCTCGGTGTTGGCGATGTTCCGCAGGGAGGCGGTGGCGAACACCCGCAGCTCAGTGATGCCAAAGTTGGCCAGCAGAGCCTGGAAGCCCTCCAGAACCCGGCAGGCCACCTGGATGCCATCGGAGGAGAGGACGCCCCCCTTCACATAACCGGCCAGGCCGGCCATCTCCTTTTTATTGAGGAGGAGCTTGAAGGACCTGCCCTCGCAGTGGTAGATGGACAGGCGGATGGTATTGGACCCGATGTCCACCACGCCGCATTTCATAGCGCGCCACACCTTTCTTGAAGGGAGTTTTTATCATACCGAATTATTCTATCCGCTTTCCCGGCGGACTTCAACCGAATTTACGGGAACTTTACAGGAAAATCCGACAAAAATACCGCCGGGACAGGACCATACCGTACTGGTATTGCCCGGGAAAAGAAGGTGGACGGTCTCATCATGAACAGGAGAGGGGAGCGGGTATGAAACAGAGGGCGTGCCGGGCCCTTCGGGACGGAAGGCCGGAGAGGTGGACGCGCACGATTTCCGAGGCGCGGACCTGTGTTCCCCGGCCGCATCCACAGCTGCTATGGGCCGGGCCTCCTCGAGGGCAGAGAGCGGCGGGTCCCCACCTCGACGGCGCCTGGCCCGGACGGGGGCAAAGCACGCCGCCACAGGCCGCTGTGGTCAGAAAAGCAAAAGCCTGGGGGTGGTCCCACATGGGACCACCCCCAGGCTTTTGCGCCCTGGAGCAGGCGTCACGCCTCCTCCAGGGCGGAGATCTTCGTGCGGTGGACCCGGCGGTAGAGGAGGAAGGCAGCGCCGCAGGCGGCCGCCTCAGCGATGGGGATGGACCACCACACCAGTCCGGGGGACAGCAGGGCGAAGACCAGGCACACCGGCAGCACCACCACCAGCTGACGCAGCAGGGAGACCACCAGGCTGTACATGGGGGCACCCAGGGCCTGGAAGGCGGCCCCCAGGATGATGGACACCCCGGCGAACAGGAAGGCGGGGGCGAGGATGCGCAGGGCGGTCACCCCCAGGGCCATGGTCTCCCCGGAGGGGTTGAAGATGGCCAGGAGCGGGCCGGGGAGCAGGAGAAAGACCAGGGTGCCCGCAGCCATGATGCCGGTGGCCACCAGCAGGGCAAAGCGGATGCCGTCGGTGATGCGGCGGCGGTGCCTGGCACCGTAGTTGTAGCTGAGAATGGGGGTCAGGGCGTTGTTCATGCCGTAGACCGGCATGAAGACAAAGGACTGGAGCTTGAAATAGGCCCCCAGGAGAAAGACCGGCCCGTCCTGGTAGCGGGCGGTGACCGCCGGCAGGGCCAGGATCTTATTCATGCCCAGGTTCATGACCGTAGCCAGGGACTGCATCACGATGGCGGGCGCACCGATGTGGAGGATATCCCCGATGGTGGACAGGCTGGGGCGGAAGCCCCGCAGGCGGAGGACCAGGACCCTGTTCCGGGACACCAGGAAAAAGCCGAAGCCCATGCCCACGATCTGGCCGAACACGGTGGCGATGGCCGCTCCGGCCACCCCCATGGCGGGGAAGGGCCCCAGCCCGAAGATGAGCACCGGGTCCAGCACGATGTTGATGGCCGCGCCCACCCCCTGGACCACCATGGGGCCCACGGCGTCGCCGGTGGCCTGGAGCACCCGCTCGGCGGCGAACTGCATACACACGCCGATAGAGAGGGTAGTGACGATGGTGAGGTACTGCGCGCCGTACTCCCGCACTACGCTGTCCTGGTGGAAGAAGCCCACAAAGGAGCTACCCAGGGTGAGGCCGAACACCAGGAACACCAGCCAGGCCAGGAAGTAGACCAGATAGCCGTTGAGCGCCACGGCGCTGGCCTCGTCCCGGCGGCCCTCCCCCAGCCGGCGGGAGAGCATGGCGTTGATCCCCACCCCCAGGCCGGTGCAGATGGCGATCATCAGGGTCTGGACCGGGTAGGCCAGAGAGAGGGCCACAAAGGCCCGCTCGTCGATCTGGGCCACAAAGAAGCTGTCCACCATATTGTACAGGGCCTGGATGAGCATGGAGAGCATCATGGGCCAGGACATGTGGAGGATCAGCCGCCGGATGGACATGGTGCCCATCTTGTTTTCCGCTTCTGCCAAATTGATCTCCCTTTCGTAAAAAACGGGTTTCCCTCTCCCGAGGAAAACCCGTTGGTACAGTGGTTTTGCATCCCTGCGGGCCGCCGGAGAAAAGCCGGACAGCCATTCCGTTGTGGAACTATTATAATGCCTTTACATACCGCAAGTCAACACAGATCGTGTCGGGCGGGAAGGGAATGTCGGCGTGGGTACCGTCCCAGGCGAAGCCGTGGGCGGCGTAGAACCGGCGGGCCCTCTCGTTCTCCCGCAGGACAAAGACGAAGGCGTTCCGGTGCCCCGCCGCCTTCAGCCGCGCCACCGCCTCCTCGAAGAGGAGCCCGCCGTATCCCTTGCCCCGCTCGGCCGGATGGGTGTAGAAGGAGATGATCTCCCCCCAGCCGGCGTAGGCGCCGTTGGGGAAGGTGGAGGCGCTGCCCGCGTTGTAGTTCTCCGTGCGGGCGGGGCCGTAGTTGATGCAGGCCACCGGAGCGTTCCCACGGTAGAGGAGCAGTCCATGGCACCGGCCGGTCTCATAGTCGGCCCGGAAGTATTTGACCCACCGGTCGTCGGTGATCTCCCGGGCCATGTACGCCGCCGGCACGGCGTCGGCATAGGTGTCCCGCCAGCCCAGGGCGTGGATCAGGCTCATGGCCCGGAAGTGCTCCTCCGTGCAGGCGTCCACAAAGTGAAGTTGTTCCATCACGTATCACATCCATGAACTGGAATGGCGGGACACGCCGCGCCAAGTGGCGCGTTCCAAGCATTTTGGCCCTCAGGCCAGAATCTTGATGCCGGGGCAATTCACTTGCCCCGAGCAGAGGAAAGGACCAGGGCTCCCGGCGGACATCTGTCCGCTGGGACATCCCGCCAGCCAAGGGCATGGATCAGGGACATGGCCTGAAAGTGTTCCTCCGTGCAGGCGTCCACAAGGCGAAGCTCTTCCATCACACCGCGGCGGGCTCCCGCTCGCTCTCCTCCGCCCCGGCCATCTCCTCGTGCTGCTTCTGGAGGGCCTTGGCGTTGGCCAGCATCAGCTTGATGCGGTTTTCCTGGTTGATCTTGGTGGCGCCGGGGTCGTAGTCGATGGCCACGATGTTGCTCCAGGGGTAGTCGTCCTTCAGCTTGCGGATCATGCCCTTGCCCACGATGTGGTTGGGCAGGCACCCGAAGGGCTGGGTGCAGACGATGTTGGGCACGCCGGTGTGGATGAGCTCCAGCATCTCGGCGGTGAGGAGCCAGCCCTCGCCCATCTTGTTGCCGTCCCCCAGGTAGCCCTTGATGTAGGAGTGGAGCTCGTCGAAGTCCCCGGGGGCGCGGAAGCGGCCGTCGGCCTTGAGGGTGTCGATCATGGCCCGCTGCTTCTTCTTGATGTACCCGGCAAAGACGCGGCACACCGCCTGCTTGATCCACGGCCCGCCGTAGATGTCCACGTCCACGTCCCGGTTGAAGATCTTGAAGATAACGAAGTCGGCCAGGCCGGGCACCACCGGCTCCGCCCCCTCGGCGAGGAGGAACTGCTCCAGGTTGTTGTTGCCCAGGGGGGAGTACTTGACGTAGATCTCCCCCACCACGCCCACCCGGACCTTCTGCCCCCCAGATACGGGGACGGCCTTGAAGCGGTCGATGATGCGCTGGAAGTTGGCGATCATGGACTTGTGGTTCAGCCCCTTGCCCCGGCTCATGTCGTCCAGGAGAAAATCCATGCACGCGTCGACGGCGGCCTCGGTGTCCCCGGCGTGAAGCTCATAGGGCCGGACCTGGTTGGCCACGTTCATGATCAGGTCCCCGTAGAACACGGCGAACACCGCCTTGCGGATAAAGCCCAGGGAGAGCTTGAAGCCCGGGTTTTTTTCCAGGCCGGAGAGGTTCACCGAGATGACGGGCACAAAGGACAGCCCGGCCTTCTCCAGGGCCTTGCGCAGCATATGGATGTAGTTGGAGGCCCGGCAGCCTCCGCCGGTCTGGGTGATGACCAGGGCCACCTTGTGGGGGTCGTATTTGCCGCTCTTCACCGCGTCGATGAGCTGGCCGATGACCAGCACGGCGGGGAAGCAGGCGTCGTTGTGGACATATTTCTGCCCGTAGTCCAGGATGCTCTTGCCCGAGGTGTTGAGCATCTCCACCTTGTAGCCCTCGGTCTGCATGATGCGCACCAAGAGGGCAAAGTGCATGGGGAGCATCTGGGGCACCAGGAGGGTGTACTCCTGCTTCATTTCCTCGGTGAAGAGGAGTCGTCCGGTCTTGTCGTAAACGAGTTCAGCCATGGGAACTGCTCCTTTCGGGGTAATGGGCTCAGCGGGCCGGGGCGGCCTGGTGCTTGCGGGCGTCCATGGCGGCCATCAGGGAGCGGATGCGGATCTTGACGGCCCCCAGGTTGTTGATGTCGTCGATCTTCAGCTGGGTGTAGAGCTTGCCGCCCTCCTCCAGGATGGAGCGCATCTCGTCGGTGGTGATGGCGTCGGTGCCGCAGCCGAAGCTCACCAGCTGGATGACCTGCATGTCCGGCTGGGTGCAGACATACCGGGCCGCGTTGTACATCCGGCTCTGGAAGGTCCACTGGTTGAGCACCTTCCGGGGGGCGTAGCCCTCCAGGTAGCTCAGGGCGTCCTCGGTGATGAGCACGAAGCCGAAGGAGGTGATGAGGTCGTTGATGCCGTGGTTGATCTCCGGGTCGATGTGATAGGGCCGGCCGCAGACCACGGCGATGTTCAGTCCGTGCTCCCGGGCGTAGGCGATGTACTCCTGCCCGGTCTGGCGGAGGTCGTGGACATAGGCCTCGTAGGCGGCGTAGGCCGCCTGGGCGGCGGCGCGGGTCTCCCTCTGCGGGATGGAGAACTCCTCCTCCATCAGCTTGGCGATGCGCTTTTCAAAGTCCTTGTGCCGCCACAGGCCCACATAGGGGTCCAGGAACCGGGTCTCCTTGAGGGCGGGGACGTTGGCCGCCAGGAGTTCGGGGTAGTAGGCCACCACGGGGCAGTTGAAGTGGTTGTCGCCGATGCCCTCGTCGTTGTTGTAGGACATGCAGGGGTACCAGATGGCGTCCACCCCCTCCTCCACCAGGGCCTCCACATGGCCGTGGAGCAGCTTGGCGGGGTAGCACACCGTGTCCGAGGGGATGGTGTGCTGGCCCTTCAGGTAGAGCTTGCGGGAGGACTCGGGGGAGAGGACCACCTCGAAGTTGAGCTTGGTGAAGAAGGTGAACCAGAAGGGCAGGTTCTCGTACATGTTCAGGCCGAAGGGGATGCCGATCCGCCCCCGGACGCCGGTGCCCTCCCCCTTGCCCTGCATGGCCCGGAGCTTCTTGTACTTGTAGGTCATCAGGTCAGGCTGGGTCACCTTCTCCTTGCCCAGGGGGCGGGAGCAGCGGTTGCCCGAGATGAACCGGCGGCCCCCGTCGAACTGGTTGACCGTCAGGGAGCAGTGGTTGGTGCACAGGTTGCAGGTCACCGGCTTGGCGCTGTGGGTGAAGCGCTCCAGGGCCTCGGGCCCCAGGATGGAGCTCTTCTCCAGCCCCAGGTCCTTGGCGGCCAGGGCGGCGCCGAAGGCCCCCATGATGCCCGCGATGGTGGGCCGGGTCACATTCCGGCCCAGCTCCTGCTCAAAGGCCCGGAGCACCGCGTCGTTGAGGAAGGTGCCCCCCTGGACCACGATGTGCTGGCCCAGATCGTCGGCATTGGCGGCCCGGATGACCTTGTAGACCGCGTTTTTCACGATGGAGATGGAGAGCCCGGCGCTGATGTCCTCCACGCTGGCCCCGTCCTTCTGGGCCTGCTTGACGGAGGAGTTCATGAACACCGTGCACCGGGAGCCCAGATTCACCGGGTGCTGGGCGAAGAGGCCCATTTTGGCGAAGTCGGCGATCTCATACCCCAGGGCCTTGGCGAAGGTCTCGATAAAGGAGCCGCAGCCGGAGGAGCAGGCCTCGTTGAGGTAGATGTTGTCGATGGCGCCGTTGCGGATGTGGAAGCACTTCATGTCCTGGCCGCCGATGTCCAGGATAAAGTCCACGTTGGGGTTAAAGTGCTGGGCGGCGGTCAGGTGGGCCACCGTCTCTACCAGCCCGGCGTCGGTGTTGAAG
>DVHW01000064.1 GCA_018711785.1 Candidatus Galloscillospira excrementavium | reverse complement strand
CAGTTGGTGGTGCAGGAGGCGTTGGACACGAAGTCCATGTCGGGGGTATAGGCGTCCAGGTTCACGCCGCAGACGAACATGGGGGTGTCGTCCTTGGAGGGGGCGGACATGATGACCTTCTTGGCGCCGGCCTTCAGGTGGGCCTGGGCCTTCTCCTTGGTCAGGAACAGGCCGGTGGACTCCACCACATACTCCGCGCCCAGCTCTCCCCAGGGGATGTTGGCCGGGTCGCGCTCGGCGAACACGGGGATGGTCTTGCCGCCCACCACGATGCCCTTGTCATCGCTGCCCACCTCGCCGGCGAACTGGCCGTGCATGGTGTCATATTTCAACATATAAGCCAGGTAGTCGGCAGGGCACAGATCGTTGATGCCCACGATCTCGATCTCGGGGTGATTCACACTGGCCCGGAAGACCATGCGGCCGATGCGGCCAAAGCCATTGATACCAACTTTGATGCTCATGTTGCAATCTCTCCTTGTTATAAAATTAACGATTCCTTCGCGCGCCATCATTATAGCTCAAAGAGGGCAAATTGAAAAGAGTTTTTTGCAATTTTTGCACTTTGTTCAAATATGGGCGCAGAATCTGCCCCTTTTCGTGGAGATTCCCGCCTCGAGCGGGGCCGGGGGCCGGAGCAATCGCCAAAATTCGACAAAATTCTTGTTGTATGGGCCAGTTTTTGGTATACTGGGACCGGATGGCTTTTCGGCCGTTCTGCACAAGATAGGACCGGGTGCGTTTGCAAGAAGAGGAGGTGAGCGCGGCTTGCCCAAGCTGGAACTGCTGCGCCGCATGTTTGACGAGCTGGCAGAGCCCGTTGTGTTTTTTTGTGACGATGTGATCGAGTATGAAAACCCGGCGGCGGCCCGGCTGCTGCGGGGCGGGGAGAGCGAGGCCCTGCGCGCCGCGGTGAAGGGCCGGGGGGAGGGCTGTGTGACGCTGGGGGGGCGCGCCTGCCGGGTGCGCACCGCCCCCTGGGAGGGGGGCGTGCTGGCGGTGCTCCGGCCGGAACTCTCCCGCGCGGGCCTGGAGCGCCGCCTCCCCCTGCTGACCGAGGACCTGCGCCGCCAGGTGAACAACCTGATGGCGGCGGTCCATCTGGTCTCCCCGGCCCTCCGGGAGGCGGGGGACGGCCGGTACGGCGACTACCTGGCCATTATGAACCAGAGCTTCTACCGACTGATGCGCCTGATCCAGTGCGCGGACCTGGCGGAGGACCTGGCGGAGGACCGGCTCCAGCCCCGGGAGCAGGCCCTGGACCTGGCCGGGTTCTGCGCGGAGCTGATGCGCCAGGTGGAGCCCCTGGCCGAGCGGATGGGAGTGGCCCTCTCCTGGGACCGGGGGGTGGACACCCTGCTCACCACCGGCGACGAGGGGCTTCTCCGGCAGATGCTGCTGGAGCTGCTCTCCAATGCCCTGCGGGGGGCCGGAGCGGGGGGCAGGGCCGGCCTGCGCCTGGCCGCCGGCGGCGGAAAGGCCCTTATCACGGTGTGGAACAGCGGGGCGGAGATCGACCTGTCCGCCCTGGAGGAGACCGAGTACGCCCCCAAGCCGGAGGGGGGGCTGCGCCTGGGCCTGGCAGCGGCCCGTCAGATCGCCGCCCTCCACGGCGGGACCATCATGCTGGAACCCCGGGCCGGGGACGGGACCCGGGCGGTGGTCTCCCTGCCCGTCCGCCCGCCCCAGCCCGGCATGGTGCGCACGCCGGAGGGGGAGCGCACCGGCGGCTTTTCCCCGGTGCTGGTGGCCCTGGCGGGGGTGCTGCCCTACGAGGCCTTCCGGGAGGAGGACCTGGAATAAGCCCCGCTGCGGCGCGGACCCTGTGGCAGGGCCCGCGCCGCAGCGTTTTGACGGCAGTTACCCTTGACGCACCGGGGCGCGGGGTGAGATAATCAAATGCTATCTGGTGATTCTGAATCCTGTGAGGTGTCCCACTTGATTGACGCTCTGGTCAACGCTTTTGTCAAGGACGCGGACAACGTCCGCAGCCCCCAGGTCCGCCAGCGCTACGGCGTTCTGGCGGGCGGCGTGGGCATTTTTCTCAATCTGCTCCTCTTCCTGGGGAAGCTGGCCGCCGGGCTGCTCACGGCCTCCATCGCTGTGACGGCCGACGCCTTCAACAACCTGTCCGATGCGGGTTCCTCGGTGGTGACCCTGGTGGGCTTCCGGCTGGCCGGGGCCAAGGCCGACGACGAGCACCCCTTCGGCCACGGCCGCATCGAGTACCTGTCCGGCCTGGCGGTGTCGGCGGCCATCCTGCTGGTGGGGGTGGAGCTGCTCAAGACCTCGGTGGAGAAGATCCTCCAGCCGGAGGAGGTGGCCTTCTCGGTCCTCTCCCTGGTCATCCTGGCCGTGTCCATCTGCGTCAAGCTGTGGATGAGCTTTTTCAACCGCAGGCTCTCCAGGCGCATCGGCTCGGCGGCCATGGCGGCCACCGCCGCCGACTCCCTCTCCGACGCGGCGGCCACCGCCGCGGTCCTGCTGGGGACGGTCATCGGACACGTCACCGGCGTGTACATCGACGGCTGGGTGGGGGTGCTGGTGGCGGTATTCATCCTCCGCTCGGGCTGGGGGGCGGCCAAGGACACCCTGGACCCCCTGCTGGGCCAGAGCCCGGACCCGGAGCTGGTGAAGGAGATCCGGGACACCGTCCTGACCCACCCCCAGGTGGTGGGCCTCCACGACCTGGTGATCCACGACTACGGCCCCGGCCGGCGGATGATGAGCCTCCACGCCGAGGTGCCGGTGGACGCGGACATCATGGAGACCCACGACGTCATCGACGCCATCGAGCGGGAGATCAAGAGCAAGTTTGGCATTGAGACCTGCATCCACATGGACCCCATCGCCACGGGGGACCCCAGGACCTGTGCCCTGCGGGAGCAGGTGGCTGAGCTGGTCAAGACCGTGGACAGGGAGATGACCATCCACGATTTCCGCATCACCCCGGGCCCGTGCCACACGAACCTGATTTTCGACGTGGTGGTCCCCCACCGGTGCACCCTGACCGACGAGCAGATCCGCCAGGCCGTGGACGGGAAGGTAAAGGAGCTGGATCCCAATTACTACGCCGTCATCCAGGTGGACCGGTCCTATGTGTGTACGGCCGAGGCGTAAATTTACAAATTGTTCACCCTACAAGGGCCATATTTTTTATAATAAGAGGTAGGTTTGGGCCGATCAGACCCGGCTGTGTGAGAGAAAGGAAGGGATCGCCATGCCCCGCAAGGTGCTGATCGTGGAGGACGACGGCAACATCGCCGAGCTGCTCCACCTCTATCTGGAGAAAGAGGGATTTGAGACCCAGGTGGCCCCCGACGGGGGCAAGGGCGTGGAGCTCTTCCGCTCCTTCCACCCGGACCTGGTGCTGCTGGACATCATGCTGCCGGTGATGGACGGCTGGTCGGTGCTCAAGAAGATCCGGGAGACCGACAAGACCCCCGTCATCATGCTCACCGCCAAGGGGGAGCTGAACGACAAGGTCCAGGGCCTGGAGGGGGGCGCGGACGACTACATCACCAAGCCCTTTGAGATGAAGGAGGTCCTGGCCCGCATCCACGCGGTCCTCCGCCGCTTCGGCGGCGAGGAGGGGAGCGGGGAGAAGAAGCTCACCTTTGACAAGCTGGTCATCAACATGGACTCCTATGAGCTGACGGTGGACGGCAAGCGGGTGGACACGCCCCCCAAGGAGCTGGAGCTGCTCTTCCACCTGGCCTCCTCCCCCAACCGGGTGTTCACCCGCAACCAGCTGCTGGACGAGGTGTGGGGCTTTGACTACTTCGGTGACAGCCGCACCGTGGATGTGCACATCAAGCGCCTGCGGGAGAAACTGGAGGGGGTCAGCGACCAGTGGAGCCTGAAGACCGTTTGGGGCGTGGGGTACAAGTTTGAGGTGACGGGCCCCCAGAGCGGGAGCTGACGCACCGCCGCCGCGGCCCGCGGCGGCAGGACGAGAGAGACATTCCCACGCCCTTCCGGGCATATCTATGAGAGAAAGGAGGCCGGTCCCGGTGAAAAGCATGTATCGCCGCCAATTTGCCCTGATGGCGGGGATGATCCTCATCTCCTTCCTGCTGCTGGGGACGGCCTTTATTACCCTCTCCTACCAGTACACCATCCGGGACAAGCGGGGGGGCATGGAGCGCAACGCGGCCAACATCGCCTCCTACACCGCCACCATGCTCCTCAGCGGCCGGAATGTGGACGACACCCTCTACCAGGGCTACGTGAACTCGGTGGCCGAGATCGCCGAGGCCTACATCATCGTCACCACCCCCGAGGGGGTCATCGCCTACTCCATCGACGGCACCACCACGACCACCGAGTTCTCCAGCAGCATCCTGGGCAAGCAGCTGCCCAACTCGGTGGTCAGCCAGCTGGTCAGCAGCGGGAAGTACGAGGGCATGACCTCTCTGGGGGGCATCTTTCCGGAGCGGCGCTATGTGGCTGGAGTGACGGTCACCATTCAGACGCTCAGCAGTGACGGGACCATCTCCCAGCAGATCCCCGGACTGGTGCTGGTGGCGGCTGAGACCGGCAACATCACCGAGCTGTGGCGGGCCTTTATCACCATCTTCTTCTTCACCGCCGTGGTGGTCATGTGCCTGGCCTTCATCGCCACCTCGGTGACCTCCCTGAGCCAGACCAAGCCCCTCAAGGACATGGCCGAGGCGGCGCGGAAGTTCGGCCTGGGCGAGTTTGACACCCGGGTGGAGGTGGGCAACCGCAAGGACGAGGTGGGGGAGCTGGCCGAGGCCTTCAACAACATGGCCGACGCCCTGGCCAAGTCCGAGGCCCGGCGCAGCGAGTTCGTGGCCAATGTCTCCCACGAGCTCAAGACCCCCATGACCACCATCGCCGGCTTTGCCGACGGCATTCTGGACGGCACCATCCCGCCGGAGCGGGAGGAGGAGGCATTGCGGACCATCTCCAGCGAGACCCGCCGGCTCTCCCGGCTGGTGCGGCGGATGCTGGACCTGAGCCGGCTCCAGTCGGCGGAGAACGTCACCGCCCAGGAGCAGTTCGACGTCAGCGAGGTGCTGGTGCGGGTGTTGCTGAGCCTGGAAACCAAGATCAACTCCCGGCATCTGGACGTGGATACCCAGCTCCCCGACGACCCGGTGAAGGTCTGGGGGGACCCGGACGCCATCACCCAGGTGTGCTACAACCTGCTGGACAATGCCATCAAGTTCGCCCGGGAGGGGAGCACCATCACCCTGACCATCACCGAGAAGGGTGGTAAGGCCCACGTTTCGGTTCGAAACGAAGGGGATACCATTCCCGCCGAGGAGCTGCCCATGCTCTTCGATCGGTTCCACAAGTCGGACAAATCCCGCAGCGCGGACCGGGAGGGCGTGGGCCTGGGGCTCTATATCGTCAAGACCATCCTCAATAATCACAAAGAGAACATCGCCGTGACCAGCGAGAACGGGGTTACCGAGTTCACCTTCACGCTGATGCTGGCGTAGGCGGAGAGCGCCCCGGTGATGTTCTCCGGGACCCGCGCAAGCGGGCGCGCCGAGTGGCGCGGAGGGCGGCGGGATTCACTCCTGCCGCCCGAAAAAGAAGGTGAAGGGTCCCCGCCCGGGCGCAGCCCGGACGGGACAAACATCGCCGTGACCAGCGAGAACGGGGTCACCGAGTTCACCTTCACGCTGATGCTGGCGTAGGCCAGACTTTGCCGGGGGGAGGAACCCTATGCGCAACGATTATTATGATATGCCGCTTCCGGAGAAGGAGATACCCCATCCGTCCGGTCTGCCCGGTGAGGAACCGGCGGAAAACGGTCCCGCCCCTGAGCCGCTCTCTCCCTGGCCGGCGGCGGGGAGCGGCACACCGCCCCCGCCCATCTACGAGGAGACCGTCCCCCCGCCCGGCGGGGAGGACCGGCCGCCCCGCCGGCGGGGAAACCGGGGCATTCTGGTGTTCTGCGCCGCCATTCTGCTCATCGCCGCCGGACTTATTACCCTGGTGGCGGTCTATGGCCTGAGCCCCACTCTGGAGCTGCCCGACGCATCAGACAGCTTCTCCTCTGGGGACGGCTTTGACTTCAACTTTGATTTCACGCTGCCGGACCAGTCCTCAGGCACCAGCGAGACCACCATTGAGCGGGCCCCTCTGGGGGCCGACGTGGAGCTGACGCTGGAACCGGTGCCAGACGGCGAGGAACTCACCTACCAGGAGATCTATGAGAAGGTGCTCCCCTCGGTGGTGGGCATCCGGGCTCTGGGCCCCTCCGGCGGCGCCACCGGCACCGGCGTGGTGCTCTCGGAGGACGGGTATATCATCACCAATTTCCACGTTATCGAGGGGGCCAGCACGGCGGCGGTGGTCCTCCAGGACGGCAGCGTCTATGAAGCGCTGCTGGTGGGAGGCGACGCGGCCAACGACCTGGCGGTGCTGAAGATCGACGTGGAGGGCCTCACCCCGGCGGAGTTCGGGGATTCCTCCCTGCTCCGGGTGGGGGACGTGGCCCTGGCCATCGGCAATCCCCTGGGGGAGGAGCTGGCGGGCACCATGACCGACGGCATCGTTTCGGCCATCAACCGGGACGTGAACGTGGACGGCATCTCCATGACCCTCATCCAGACCACCGCGGCCCTCAACTCGGGCAACTCCGGCGGCGCCCTCATCAACATCTACGGCCAGGTGGTGGGCATCACCAATATGAAGATGAGCTCCCGGTACAGCGAGGCCACCGTGGAGGGCCTGGGCTTCGCCATCCCCACCGTGACGGTGAAGGCGGTGGTGGAGGAGCTCATCGGCCAGGGCTTTGTGGCCGGGCGGCCCACCCTGGGCATCACGGTCCAGACCCCTGCCCTGGACGGCTGGTCCGCCTATACCCTCCCCGACGACTTTGAGGGGGGCATCCTGGTGGTGGAGGTCCAGCCAGGCAGCGACGCCTACGAGAAGGGCGTCCAGGCGGGGGACATCATCGTGGAGGCCAACGGCACCCCCATCCGGGAGAACAACGACCTGCTGGAGGTCAAAAACGCCCTGGAGGTAGGGGATACGGTCACCCTGCGCATCTGGCGGGAGGACCAGTACCTGGAGATCGATGTGGAGCTCATCGAGCAGTACGAGCTGGACAATATCAAATAACAAAACGGAGCCCCCGCGGCGAAAACGCCGCGGGGCTCCCTTGCTGATCGACACAGAGGTTTCAGAACGCGCTCAGGAGAGCTTCAGGTCCCCCTCGCGGATCCAGCCAATTTTCCGGAAAAACAGGCCGAACAGCCAGGTGAGCGCGGCGGGCAGCACAAAGCAGATGAGGATGAGCCCCGCCCAGTCAAAGCCTGTGATGGCCGCCTTGGCCCCGCTGGCCACGTCGTTGACCCACCCGGCGTAGACCCCGATGGGACCCACCATGCCGCAGGTGCCCATGCCCGAGGCCACGCCGCCGGCCGGGTCGTTCATCTCCAGGTGGAACAGGCAGGTGGCCAGGGGGCCGGTCACCGCGCTGGTGAGGATGGCGGGGAGCCAGATGCGGGGGTTTTTCACGATATTGCCCATCTGGAGCATGGAGGTGCCCAGCCCCTGGCTCACCAGGCCGCCCCAGCGGTTCTCCCGGAAGGAGAGGACGGCAAAGCCCACCATATTGGCGCAGCACCCGGCCACCGCCGCCCCGCCGGCCAGGCCCGTCAGGCCGAAGGCAGCGCAGATGGCGGCCGAGGAGATGGGCAGGGTCAGGGCGATGCCGATGACCACCGACACCACGATGCCCATGAGGAAGGGCTGCAGGTCGGTGGCCAGCATGACGAAGCCGCCCACCGCCGTGGCGGCGGTGCCGATGGCGGGGGCCCACAGGGCGGAGAGCCCCACCCCCGCCAGAATGGTCACCAGGGGAGTGACCAGAATGTCGATCTTGGTCTCCTTGGAGACCGCCTTGCCCAGCTCGGCGGCGATGACGGCGATGAACAGCACCGCAAGGGGCCCGCCGGCCCCCTTGCCGCCGGCCAGGTCTCCCAGGGTGGTGGAGCCCAGGGCGTTGGCGGCGTACCCCACCGTGGCCAGGGAGAAGAGCACCAGGGGGGGCGCCTTCAGGGCGTACCCAATGGCCACGGCCATGGCCGGGCCGCTCATGGCCGAGGCGTAGCCCCCCACGGTCACGAGAAACTCCAGCCCCAGCTGGGAGCCCAGCGTGTCCAGAATGGTGCCGATGAGCAGGGAGCAGAACAGCCCCTGGGCCATGGCCCCCAGGGCGTCCACCCCGTACCGCTGGGCTGAGATGACGATGTCCTTCCGCTTGAGAAATGCGCGCAGCCGCTCCATAGTGACCCCTCACAACACAAAAGAATAAGGCAATACAGGTGTCTTGACACCTGTATTGCCTTATTATAGCGCCCTGGGGCGATTTGTCAACTCTTTTTGTTGCCCCTCCGGTAGAGCCAGATGGCTAGGATCGCCCCGGCCAGGGTGACCGCGACGCCCACCACCAGGATGACCGTGGCGATGGTCACAAAGACCTGCCCCATGGAGGAGACACCCACCGTGAACTGTCCGGTGATGTCGGGGGCAAAGGAGCCGAAGCCGGCGGCCTGGAAAAAGTCCTGGGCCGTAACCCGGAACATCTGCCCGAAGGCATACCGGGCGATGGCCCCCACCACGGCGATGCCCAGGCCGCTGAGGGCCACATACACCCCCGCCAGCCAGCCCCACCGCCGGGCCATCCGCCCCAGCCAGCCGGGCAGGGAGGAGGAGTCCCGCTCCGGCGCTGACGGGGCCGGCTCCTCGGGGGCAGCGGCCTCCGGGGCCGGGTCGGCGTCGGAGAGCAGCTCGTCCACCGTCACCCCGAAGGCCCGGGCCAGGGGGAGCAGCTTGTCCGAGTCGGGGGTGGCCTCGTTCAGCTCCCACTTGCTCACCGCCTGGCGGGACACCCCCACCCGCGCGGCCAGCTCCTCCTGGGAGAGCCCGGAGCGCTTGCGGTAATACAAAATTTTCTCGTGCAGTTTCATCTCGTTCCACCTCAATCTCATTCCGTTTTGGAGGATTTCCACGGCTCTATCTTACCAGAAGGGCCGGTTGCGGGGCCACCAGGTGGGGCTGGAACTTTCCGCAACCGGCGGTTGCGGCGGGGAAATTCCCGGGCCGGATTGTGTCGGAGGGGCTGGCGTGCTACAATGGGCGGGAAGAAAGCGACAGGGGGGATGGACATGGAGCTCCGGGAGTACCGCCCGGAGGACTGCCCGGCGCAGCTGGACGCCTGGGCCGACGGCCGGGTGGACCTGGCGGCGTGGGACCGCTCCTTCCGGGCCCACCTGACCCTGGTGGCAGCAGAGGGGGAGACCCCCGTGGGCTTCGGGGACATGGACGGGACCGGATACCTGGACCGGCTGTATGTCCACCGGGACTGGCAGGGGCGGGGCGTCGCCGCCGCCCTGTGCGACGCCCTGGAGGGGCGGGTGGCGGCGGAGCGGTTCGTGACCCACGCATCCCTCACCGCCCGGCCCTTCTTTGCCCGCCGGGGCTACCGGGTGGTGAGGGAGCAGCAGGTGGAGCGGCACGGGGTCCTGCTGACCAATTTCGTCATGGAGAAGCGGCGGCAGCGCTGGTGAGACAGCGGGGCGGAGGGCCTTTCGGGGGCCTCCGCCCCGCTGTTCTGTGCTGAGCGAGGCTCAGTCGGCGTAGCCGAACAGACCCCGGACCGAGATCTCGCCGGAGCTGATGTGCTCCCGGCGGCCATCGGGGAAGCGGACCACCAGGGAGAAGTCGTCGTCCACCCCCTCGGCAAAGCCCTGCTCCGCCCGCCCCGGGCGGAGCAGGCGCACCTCCCGGCCCACGGTGAGGCAGTCCCGGCGGTAGGCCTCCAGATACTGCGCCCGGGCCCGGGGGAAGGCCCGGTACATATCGTCCAGGGCGGTGAGCACCCCGGCGGCCAGGGCGGCTCGGCGGGGCGGACGGCCCAGGACCTGGGCCAGGGAGACCGCCAGGGGGGCCACCTCCGGGCCAAAGTCAGCCTCGGTCTGGCTCACGTTAACGCCGATGCCCACCACCGCGTACTGGGGTGCGGCGGACTCCCCCTCCAGCCCCAGCTCGGTGAGGATGCCGCAGACCTTTCTCCCCTCCAGCACCAGGTCGTTGGTCCATTTGATGCCCGGCCGCACTCCGCAGGCGGCCTGGATGCCGCCGCACACCGCCACGGCCGTCCAGCTGGTGAGCCACATGAGCTCGGCCAGGGAACACCGGGGCCGCAGGAGCACCGAGAGGTAGAGCCCCTTCCCTGCCGGGGAGAGGAAGCTCCGCCCCCGGCGGCCCTTGCCCCCGGTCTGCTCCTCCGCCAGCACCGCCAGGCCCTCCGCCGCCCCGGCGGCAGCCCGGCGCTTTACCTCGTCATTGGTGGAGTCCACCCGCTCCAGACACAGAAGCTCCCGGCCCAGCAGCCGCCCGGCCAGGGCCCCGGAGAGCTCCCCGGGGGAGAGCCGGTCGGGGGAGGACTCCAGCACATACCCCCGCCGGGGAGCGGAGGAGATACCGTACCCCTCCTGCCGCAGGGCCTCGATGGCCTTCCACACCGCCGCCCGGGACACCCCCAGGGCCCGGCTCATCTCCTCCCCCGAACGGGGCTCATCCCCCTGCTTGAGCAGGGAGAGTACCTCGTCACGCAGCATGGCGCTCCCTCCTTTTGGCTCCATCATACCGGGCGGAGGAGAAAATGTCAACCAGAGGAAGAAATCAGTTTACAGAGCGCCGGGGATATGGTATCCTATTGTAAACTAATTAAAATTTTTAGTTTACAATTTGGGAGGAGAACCATGCGAAACCGGACGAGAAACCTGGTCCTGGCCGCACTGATGGCCGCCCTGACGGCGGCGGGGGCCTTTCTGAAGTTCCCCCTGGGGCAGATGTCGGTGACCCTCCAGTTCCTGTTCACCGTCCTGGCGGGGGTGGTGCTGGGGGCCAGATGGGGGGCGATGTCCCAGGCGGTCTATGTGGCCCTGGGACTGGCGGGCCTGCCCATTTTCACTCTGGGCGGGGGATTGGGCTATGTGTTCCAGCCCAGCTTCGGCTTCCTGCTGGGGCTGATTCCAGCGGCCTGGGCGGCCGGGGCCCTGTCGGCGGGGAACGCACGGCCCGGGCGGATCTTTGCCGCCGGGGCTGCCGCCCTGGCGGTGCTGTACCTGGTGGGGGTGCCCTATATGTACGCCATCCTCGACCTGTACCTGGGGCGGGACATGCCCCTGGCCGCCGTGCTGTGGAGCGGCATGGCGGTCTACCTGCCCGGGGACTTCCTCAAGCTCCTGGCGGTGTCCGTCCTGGCCCCGCCGCTGCGGCGGGCCCTGGCCCACGGCCGGCGGGACTGAGCCGGCGGCCGGGCATATCTCCACCCCCTGTCCCATATACATATACAAAAACAGGGAAAGGACAGGGAAGCGCCATGGCCTTTGAGGAGAAAAGCATGCAGTCCGCCGGCCCCCACCACCTCATTCTGGAGGAGCGGGAGCAGCTCTCGGTCTCCGGGGTGGAGGAGGTGGAGAGCTTTGATGAGAACGCCATCGTCATGTACACCAGCCGGGGGACCCTGGTGGTCCGGGGGGAGAACCTGCACATCGAGAAGCTGAGCCTGGACGGGGGCGACCTGAAGGTGGAGGGGGAGATCGACTCCCTCACCTATGAGGACAGCGGCCGGGAGAAGGGGGGCTTCTTCGCCCGCCTGTTCCGCTGAGATGGGCATTTCTATCGCCGGGCAGGCCGCCGCCCTGGGAGGGGCCGTCCTCCTGGGGGCGGCGGTGGGGCTGCTGTACGATCTGTTCCGCATCCTCCGGGTGCGGGTGAAGTGGAGGCCCCTGGGGGCCCTGCTGGATTTTATCTTCTGGCTGCCGGTGACGGCGGCCTTCTTCCTCTACGCCCTCATCCTGGGGGATGGGGAGGTGCGCATGGCCCTGCTGCTGGGCCACTTCGGCGGCGCGGTGCTCTATTTCCTCCTTCTGAGCCGCTGGATGCTCAAGCTGGGGTACGCCGTGGCCGACCTGTGCACCCTTTTGTGGCGGATCGTCACCCTGCCGTGGACGGTGGCGAAATGGCTGGGCAAAAAATTGAAAAAATTCTTGAAAAATAGCTTCCTTTATGGGCGGAGATGGTATAAAATAAGGCTGATACCCGAAGAGATGGAGACTGCCGCCCGGCGTCAGTCGGCCAGAAGCGGAGGAGGGAGCGGCCATGAAGGTAAAAAAAGCGGGACTGCTGACCAAGCTGGTGGTGCTGGCGCTCCTCATCGGGCTGGCCATCATGCTGCTGGACCTGGGCAAGCAGACCGCCGAGCTGGAGAATCAGATCGACGATCTGGAGGCCCAGCGGGCCGCGCAGATCCAGGTCAACGCCGACCTGCAGGACGATCTCGAGCACAGCGACGATCTGGAGAGCCAGATGGACATCGCCCGGGATGAGCTGGGCCTGGTGGTGCCCGGTGAGAAGGTATTCCCCATCACGGAGTGAGAGGAACGGGTGTCCGCAGGGCCGCGGTTCGGCCCGAAAATGAAAGAGAGGATATTTCGGTTCGTATGGAGTTTGGTGTGGGTTCTATCCTGGAAGGCAAAGTCACAGGCATCACAAAGTTCGGCGCGTTCGTTTCCCTGCCCGGCGGCAAGTCGGGCCTGGTACACATCTCCGAGATCGCCTATTCCTATGTGAATGACGTCAAGGACCATCTCAGCGAGGGACAGGAGGTCAAGGTCAAGGTCATCGGCATCGACGAGAACGGCCGGATCAACCTCTCCATCAAGAAAGCCATGGACCCGCCCCCCCGTCCCGCGGGACAGGGCCGCCCGGCCGCCGGCCGGGGCGGCGCGCGGAGCGGCGGCTTCCGGG
>DVHW01000063.1 GCA_018711785.1 Candidatus Galloscillospira excrementavium | reverse complement strand
GCGGGAGGAGGCGGGGATCTCCTCCAGCGTGATCTTCTCCAGCAGCTTGCGCCGGGCGGTGGCCTGCTTGGACTTGGACTTGTTGGCCGAGAAGCGGGAGATGAACTCCTTGAGCTCCTGGGCCTTCTCCTCGTTTTTCTTGTTCTGGGCCTTCATCAGGCTCTGCATGAGCTGGCTGGCGTCGTACCAGAAGTCGTAGTTGCCCACGTACATCTTGATCTTATTGTAGTCGATGTCCACGATGTGGGTGCAGATGGTGTTGAGGAAGTGCCGGTCGTGGCTGACCACGATGACGGTGCCCTCAAAGTCCAGCAGGAAGTCCTCCAGCCAGTTGATGGCGTTGATGTCCAGGTTGTTGGTGGGCTCGTCCATCATCAGGATGTCGGGGTTGCCGAACAGGGCCTGGGCCAGCAGGACCTTCACCTTCAGCCGGCCGTCCACGTGCTCCATCCCATCCTGGTGCATGGACACCGGGATGCCCAGGCCCTGGAGAATACGGCTGGCGTCGCTCTCGGCCTCCCAGCCGCCCAGCTCGGCGAACTCCTCCTCCAGCTCGCAGGCCCGGATGCCGTCTTCCTCGGTCATCTCCTCCTTGGCGTAGAGGGCGTCCTTCTCCTTACCGATGTCGTACAGGCGCTGGTTGCCCATGATGACCGTGTCCATGACGGTGTACTGGTCATAGGCGTTCTGGTCCTGCTTCAGGATGGACATGCGGGTATTGGGCAGGATGGAGACCTCTCCGCTGGTGGGCTCCAGCTCCCCGGAGAGGATCTTCAGGAAGGTGGATTTGCCCGCCCCGTTGGCGCCGATGATGCCGTAGCAGTTGCCCTTGATGAACTGCAGGTCCACGTGGGAGAAGAGGGGCTGGCCGCTGTACTGGAGGCTCAGGTCGGAAACGGTGATCATAGCATAACTCCTTGTGCGCTGAAATTCTTCATACAGGCGGGATTATAACACAGCAGGGCAAAAATTCCTAGAGAAAAAAGCCTCTTTTTTCGTCCCGCCGGGCCCGCGGGGCGAGAAAATCCCCCGGCGCCCCGCGCCGGAGGATTGTTCGCTCACTTAAAGACCCAAAACTTATTCATGAGATAGTTGTAGAGGATCATGCAGCAGGTGGCGGGCAGCTTGGCGATGGTGTCGGGCACGTGGAACACCGCCGCCACCGCCCGGATGAGCACCAGGGAGAGGAGGTAGTACCCCACGCTGGTGACCACATACCGGCCGGCCTCTTTTTTCGTGACCCGGTTGCGCTTCTGGAAGGTCCAGAACTTGTTCCAGATAAAGCTGTGGACATTGGCCACCACGAAGGAGATGGCCTGGGCCACCGCCGTCAGCCAGGCGGGGTTGTCCAGCGCGTCGGCGGAGAGGCCCATGCCCATGCAGATGAGGCGGTAGGCGATGTAGAACACCACCAGGTCCACAATGGTGTTCAGCACCCCGATCAGGCCGAACTTGATGAACTTCCTGAGGTCGAACACCTCCAGAAGGTGCTTGATCTTTTCTCTCATGTGTCTCTCCTTTGTCTCAGCCCTCCGGCCGCTCCAGGCCGAAGGCCGTCACCCGGGCCACCAGGTCCCCCCCGGCGTCCAGAAGGTCGTAGTTCCAGTCCTCGGCCAGCACGGCCTCCACCGGCTCCAGGGTGCCGGCGGCGTGGTCATAGAGCCACACCGCGTCGAAGTCCATGGCGTACAGCTCGGCCGCCGTGGTCTGGCTCCCTTTGGGCACGATATCGGGGAATTCATTGCGCCCCAGGACACACCGCACAGCTCCGCTCAGGGCCCAGTTACTCTCGGTGACGCCGTGGATGTGCTCGTGGAAGTAGAAATTCTGCTCCTCCAAATAGGTGGGCTCCACCCCCAGCAGAACGGTGGTCCCGTCTGCGGGGAGGGCGGTCCCGCCCTCCGTGGCGGAGAGGATGGCCGCGATCACCGCCTGGTCGTCGGCGTAGGTCTCCCGGTAGTCGTGGACCTCGCTCACCGCCGCCGCGCAGAACACCAGGGCCAGGGCCGTGGAGAGGGCGGCGGTCACGGTCCGGCGGCCCTTCAGCCGGCAGAGGACCAGGGCGACCAGGGCGTCGGCCATCAGGGCCAGGCCGGGGAAGGAGGTCACCGTCCCCCGCAGGGAGAACCAGGGGCTCTCCAGCACGAAGAAGATGGTCAGGGGCGCCAGGGCCATGAGAAAGCCCACCACCAGGGCCAGGGCCGTGGTCCGCCCCAGCTTCTCCCGCGGGCCCTCGGCCTCGGGACGGCGGGCGAAGAAAAAGACCAGGGCACACAGGGCCAGCACCAGCACCAGCCAAAGCCAGTGCCCCTCGGTAACGATCAGGGAAACGCCCCGGACAAGGCCCTTCCCGGCGGTATAGAGTCCCCCCCGGAGGAAGGCGTCCGTCACTGCGGAGCGGACCGGCTGGAAGGTCCCGTGGAGCCAGCCGTCCTGCCAGGGCAGGCACAGGGCGGTGCGGGAGCCGTAGAGGGCGCTCTGGGAAAAGGCGGCGGTAAAGCCGAAGTAGATGGCCGCGTTCAGGAACGTGAGCAGGGCCCACAGGGCCCGCCTGGGGTGGGCGCGGAACTCCAGCAGCCCCACCAGGATCACCCCGGTGACCGAGAGCACCAGCCCCTGCTCATAAAAGCCAAAGGAGAGGAGCTGGGCGAAAAAGTACAGGACGAGGAAGCGCCGCTTTCCCCCGGCGCACCAGCGCTGGAACAGCCACATGGCCAGGGCGGTGAAGAACAGGCTTGGCACCACCCGGGTAGACGCGGAGACCCAGTAGGTCCCCTCCATCCCCAGGGGGAGGAGGGCGTAGAGGATCAGAAAGAGCCACCCGGTGCCGAAGTAGGACCGCCACACCTGGCGGAAGAGGACCGCCGAGCCGGCGTACAGGGCCGAGAGCAGGGCCACAGCCCCCATCATTCCCGGCCAGAAGCCGCTCCAGAACAGTACGTCCAGCGTACCGGACAGGGGTCGGGAGGCCAGCATGCCGCTTCCCACCACCACCTGCCACAGATCGTCGTTATAGGCCCGGTAGTTGTGGTACTGGATGTAGTCGTCCAGCTGGGGGAAGTACTCCAGCCCATAGCAGCAGTACCGGACAAAGACCAGCGCGAAAAGCACCACAAACGCCAGGAGCATCCCCTCCCGGGCGTCGGAGCGCAGCCGGTCGGCAAGCGTCTTGTTCATTTGCCCTCCATCCGGCGGCGGACTGCGCGCCGTATGTGGAAGATGTCCCGGAACATCCGGGCACTGTCCCGCAGGACGTTCACCTTAGATTCCCGGTGGTTGACAATGGAGACCGGGATCTGCTCCACCTTCATTTTCATGGCGTCGGCGGTCATCAGCACCTCGAAGTCAAAGGCAAAGCCGTCGTTCGTGCACTGGGAGAAGATGCGCTTCGCGGCCTCCCGGCGGTAGCCCTTGATGCCGCACTGGGTGTCGTACTTCAACCCGGACAGGACCCGGACGACGAGCCCAAAGCACTTGGAGGCCAGCAGCCGCAGGGGCGGGTAGTCCCGGTAGCCGTCCTTACTCAGGCGGCGGGAGCCGATGGCGAGGTCCGCCCCGGTGTTCTCCAGCCGCTCCAGAAGGTCGGCGAACACCGCCGTGCCGTAGGCCAGGTCGGCGTCGGTGCAGAGGATGATCTCCCCCTCCGCCTCCAGCATGCCGGTGCGCACGGCCCGGCCCTTGCCGTGGTTGGGCTGGTAGCCGGTCAGGCGGACATGGGGGTCCCCGCAGCCCTTTACCAGAGCCGCCATGTCGTCGGTGCTGCCGTCGTCCACGATGAGCACCTCCCAGTCCTCCGTCAGGCGGGACAGCTCGGCCGTCACCGCGGCGAGGGTATCCAGAATGATCTTGCTCTCATTATACGCCGGAATGACCAGCGACAGTTTCTTCATTTCGGTCTCTCCCATGCTCTACTCCGGTCCTTTTCCCAGGAAAGGCAGGCAAAACAGTGCCCATAACCTGTAATATGATATACTGCCCCGCCGGGAATGTCAAGAATCGGGGGGATATTGATTGCAACGGGGCGTTTCCTATGGTATACTGGTATGAAAACGTCAGAAAAGGAACATCTGTCATGGAAATCAATGGTGAACAAGTCAACGAGATCGTCCAGTACGCCGACCTGAACCTCTCGCCGGAGGTCATGCGGGCCCTGGAGAAGAAGGGCTACGTCCAGGCCACCCCGGTCCAGGCCGGGGCCATCCCCTATTTTATGGCGTGGAAGGACGTCATCGCAAAGGCCCCCACGGGCACGGGCAAGACCTTTGCCTTCGGCATCCCCATGGTGGAGCACATTGACCCCAAAAACAGCGCGGTCCAGGCCCTGGTGCTGGCCCCCACCCGGGAGCTGGCGGTGCAGATCCAGGAGGAGCTGCGGGACCTGTGTGAATTTAAGGAGGGGGTCCGCTCGGTCTGCCTCTACGGCGGCGCGCCCATCGAGGGGCAGGTCAAGACACTGAAGAAGAACCCCCAGATCGTGGTGGCCACCCCGGGGCGGCTGATGGACCACATGAAGCGCCGCACCGTCAGGCTGGACCAGGTGCAGACCGTGGTGCTGGACGAGGCCGACCGGATGCTGGACATGGGCTTTGTCCGGGACGTGACCCGCATCCTGGACCAGATCAAGAACCGAAAGAATCTGGGCATGTTCTCTGCCACCATCTCCCGGGAGGTCATGGACATCTCCTGGGTCTACCAGCGGGACCCGGTGGAGATCACCGTCCGGCCCGACGAGGAGAACCGGCCCGACATCCAGCAGTACCGCATCGACCTGGACAGCCGCAGCGGCAAGCTGGAGACCATGGTGGCCCTGCTGGAGCACGGCGGATATGAGCGGGCCATCGCCTTCTGCAACACCAAGAACATGACCGACCGGCTCACCGGCCTATTGAAGATGCGGGGCATCTCGGCGGAGGCCATCCACGGGGACATTCAGCAGCGCATCCGGGAGCGGACCCTCCAGCAGTTCCGGGACGGGAAGCTGCGGGTGCTGGTGGCCACCGACGTGGCCGCCCGGGGGCTGGACATCGACGATGTGGACGCGGTGTTCAACTACGACGTGCCCGACGAGATCGAGTACT
>DVHW01000062.1 GCA_018711785.1 Candidatus Galloscillospira excrementavium | reverse complement strand
CCATTTTGATGATGCACCTCTCCCGCTTCTCCGAGGAGATCATCCTCTGGTGCTCCTGGGAGTTCAAGTACGTGGAGCTGGACGACGCCTACTCCACCGGCTCCTCCATCATGCCCCAGAAGAAAAACCCCGACGTGGCCGAGCTGGTCCGGGGCAAGACCGGCCGGGTGTACGGCTCCCTGATCACCCTGCTCACCGTGATGAAGGGCCTGCCCCTGGCCTATAATAAGGACATGCAGGAGGACAAGGAGTGCGTCTTTGACGCCATCGACACCGTGGAGATGTGCCTGCCCGTGTTCACCGCCATGCTGGACACCCTGACGGTGGTGAAGAAAAATATGCGCAGCGCCGCCGCCGGGGGCTTCATCAACGCCACCGACTGCGCCGACTACCTGGTGAAGAAGGGCATGCCCTTCCGGGAGGCCTATATGATCGTGGGCCGGCTGGTCAACATGTGCATCAAGACCGGCGAGACCCTGGACACCCTGCCTCTGAAGGACTTCCGCTCCATCTCCTCGGCCTTTGACGAGGACGTGTACCAGGCCCTGGAGCTGAACACCTGCGTCAACGGCAGAACCGTCTACGGCGGCCCGGCGAAAAAGGCGGTAGAGGAGCAGATCGCCAATATCAAGGCGTTCGTGGCCGAGCGGGAGAAGGGCTGAAGGCCGCCGGAGACGGTACCGAGCGTTTTGCGCAGCAAAACCTCGATGCCGGGCGGATTCACTCCGCCCGAGCAGATCAAAAACCGGGGCCCCCGCGGGACCAAGGTCCCATGGGGAACTGCGGCGGCCCGGCGAAAAAGGCGGTAGAGGAGCAGATCACCAATATCAAGGCATTCGTGGCCGGGCGGGAGAAGGCCGGCGCGGACGGAGAGAGTGAAGCGTGAGACAGATATGAGCAAACCAAAGGTATACATCGACGGCAAGGAGGGCACCACCGGCCTCCAGATCTACGAGCGGCTGGGGAGCCGGGAGGACATTGAGCTCCTCCTCATCGGCGAGGACAAACGGAAGGATCCGGCGGAGCGGAAGAAATTCCTCAACGGGGCGGACATTGTCTTTCTCTGCCTGCCCGACGCCGCCGCCATCGAGGCGGTGGACATGATCGAGAACGACCGCACCCGGGTCATCGACTGCTCCACCGCCCACCGCACTGCCCCCGGCTGGGTGTACGGCTTCCCCGAGCTGCGCCCGGGCCAGCGGGAGCGCATCCGCGCCGCGGCCCGGGTGGCCAATCCGGGCTGCCACGCCACCGGGTTTCTGGCCGGCGCCGCGCCGCTGGTGTCCCTGGGCATCCTGCCCAGGGACTATCCTCTCACCTGCTTTTCCCTCACCGGCTACTCCGGCGGGGGAAAGAAGATGATCGCGGAGTACGAGGATAGCGATAAAGGAAAGGAACTTTACAGCCCAAGACTGTACGGCACCACCCTCCGGCACAAGCACCTGCCCGAGATGACCGCTCTGTCCGGGCTGGCCCATCCGCCGGTGTTCTGCCCGGTGGTGGACGACTACTACAAGGGGATGGAAACAGTCATCTCCCTTCAGAACCGCTTTCTGCCCGGCCGCCCGGCGGCCCGCGATATCGCTGAGATGCTGGCGCGCTACTACGAGGGATCCGGACTTGTAAAGGTAAATTCCTTTGCGGAAAATCCGGGTATGCTGGCCGCCAACACTCTGGCGGGGAAGGACACCCTGGAGCTGACGGTCTGCGGGAATGAGGAGCAGACCGTGGTCGCCGCCCGGTTCGACAACCTGGGCAAGGGGGCCAGCGGCGCGGCGGTGCAGAACATGAATCTCATGCTGGGACTGGACGAAACAGCCGGCCTGGTAGTAGAATAAGAGACAGCAGAGGGCGCGGCCCCGCGGAGGCGGAGTGCCGCGCCGGGCCCGGGGTTCCCGCGGGGGATGGCTCCCGGGCGGAAATGAGGAGGCGTTTACGATGAAACAGATCTCCGGCGGCGTGACCGCGCCCAAGGGATTTTTGGCCGGCGGCATCCGCTGCGGCGTGAAGAAGGGGCTGGCCGACGGCAACCAGCCGGTGGTGTCCTCCATGGCCGACTACCTATCGGGCAAGCGGGACCTGGCCATGATCCTCTCGGAGAAGGAGTGTACCGCTGCGGCGGTGTACACCATGAACCGGGTGAAGGCGGCCCCCCTCTATGTGACCATGGAGCACCTGGAGGACGGGGTGGCCTGGGGGGTCATCGCCAACTCGGGCAACGCCAACGCCTGCGCGCCGGAGGGACATGAGAACGCCCAGCGGATGTGTGAGGCCGCGGCCCAGGCCACCGGGCGCAAGGCCACCGACTTCGTGGTGGCCTCCACCGGGGTCATCGGCCAGACGCTGAACATCGCCGCCATTGAGGCGGGGGCGCCGGTGCTGGCCGGACAGCTGAAGAAAGAGGGCGGCTCGGATGAGGCGGCCCACGCCATTATGACCACCGACACCGAGAAGAAGGAGCTGGCCGCCTCCCTGACCCTGGGGGGAAAGACGGTGACCATCGGGGCCATCGCCAAGGGCTCGGGCATGATCCACCCCAACATGGGCACTATGCTCTGCTTCATCACCACTGACTGCGCCATCACCCACGAAATGCTTACCGACGCCCTCCACGAGGTGGTGCCCCGCACCTTCAACCGGGTGACGGTGGACGGGGACACCTCCACCAACGATATGTGCGTGGTCCTGGCCAACGGCATGGCGGAAAACCCCCTCATCGAGTGGAAGGACGACAACTACACCCTCTTCACCCAGGCCCTCCACGCCCTGTGCCGGGAGCTGGCCCGGGCCATCGCCGGGGACGGGGAGGGGGCCACCCGGCTGGTGACCTGCCACGTGAAGAACGCCCGCAGCGAGGAGACCGCCGAGCGCCTGGCCAAGGCGGTGGTGGGCTCCCCCCTGGTGAAGGCGGCCATGTTCGGCACTGACGCCAACTGGGGGCGGGTGCTGTGCGCCATGGGCTACTCCAAGGCCCCCTTCCGGCCGGAGTATGTGGATATCTCCTTCCGCTCCGACCTGGGGGAGATCCCCGTCTGCCGCCAGGGCGCGGGGCTGGACTTCGACGAGGAGCGGGCCAAGAGCATCCTCTCCCGGGACGAGGTGCTCATCGACGTGGACCTCCACGAGGGGGAGAGTGAGGCCGAGTGCTGGGGCTGCGATTTGACCTACGACTATGTAAAGATCAACGGGGATTACCGGACGTGATGCGATGAGACAGATGCCGGCGCCTGCCCCCTCCGGCCTGCTGGACCTGGCCGGCGAGGGCAGGGGAACGCGCTGGGGCCGGGCGCTGGAGACCTCTGCGCTGCTCTTTGCGGCCGCCGCCGCGGCCCTGGTCGTGGTGCAGAGCGTGGCGGCCCAGGGGAACAGCCGGGACTGGGGCTGGGCCGGCATGGTCCTGCTGGCGGCGGCGCTGGCCGCCGCGGTGCTCTTCGGCGCGGCCAGGCTGCCCGGGTCCCACCGGACCCTGCTGGCGGCGGCCATGGCCCTGTCCCTGGTCCTGCGCCTGGGCTACCTGCTGGCGGTGGAGACCCCTCTCAACAGCGACTTCGAGCTGCTCCACCGGGCCGCCGTCATGCTCTCTCAGGGGGACCTCACCTGGACCGAGTACCAATATTTTCAGAACTGGGGCTACCAGATCCCCTTTGTGGCCTACCAGGCCCTGGTGCTCCGGATTTTTTCCTCCGACTGGGCCCTGAAGCTCATCAACCTGGCCGCCATGCTGGGCACGAACTTCCTGCTCTACCAGCTGGGCCGGCTCTTTCTCAGCGGGAAGGCGGCGGCCGCAGCGGCCCTGCTCTACGCCGTGTACCCCGGCGCCATCCACATGGCGCCGGTGCTCACCAACCAGCACCTGTCCCTATGCTTTCTCCTGCTGGGGCTCTGGCTGCTGCTGTCCCGCCGGGGGTGGCGGTGGATGCTCTTGGCCGGGGCCTGTCTGGCGGTGGGGAACCTCTTCCGGCCGGAGGGGGTCGTGACCCTGGCCGCGGTGGCAGCGGCCGGCGTGGTCCTGCTGGCCCGCTGGCCGGACAGGCGGCGGGCGGCGGGACTGGTCCTGGGCCTGGCGGTGGCATTGGCGGCCTATTTCGGCGTCCAGGCCGGGACCGGAGCGGCCCTTCAGGCTGCGGGCATCGCGCCCAACGGCATCAGCAACAATGTGCCCGAGTGGAAGTTCGTAGTGGGGCTGGACGCCGCCAACGAGTACGGCGATTACACCGAGGCCCACGCCGATATCCTGAATATGGAGGACGACGGGGCCCGCCGGGAGGAGACCTGGCGCATTATCCGCCAGTCCTTCCGGGAGCGGGACGACATTCTGGACTTCTTCCTGGGCAAGACCCAGGCCATGTGGGCCTGGGACGAGCCCTTCTCCTGGTCGTCAGGCTATCTGGAGCAGGGAGTGGAGCTGCTGCCCGGCGTGACGGTGGGGACGGCCCTGGAGTGGATGTGCCTGGCCGAGCGCGGGCTCGCCCTCCTGGTGTGGATCTGCCTGGCCGGGACGGCGGTGCTGCTGTTCCGGTACCCGGAGCGCCGGGAGAGGGGCGCCGCGCTGGTGTGCCTGCTGGCCGTCTGCGCCTTTTTCTGCGTGTACCTGCTCATTGAGGTCCAGCCCCGATACCGCTATTCCGTCATGCCCTACCTGTTTGTCCTGGCGGGGGTCCCGGTGCAGTGGCTCCTGTCCCGGAACAAGAGACCGGTTCCCCCGTTGCCGGGGAGGAACCAAACGATCAGATGAGGTGAATCCCATGTCCGACCATGTGCAGCAGCGGGCCGAGGTGCTGGCCGAGGCTCTGCCCTATATCCAGAAGTATTACGGAAAGACCGTGGTGGTGAAGTACGGCGGCAACGCCATGATCTCGGAGGAGCTCCGCCGGGCGGTGATCTCCGACATCATCCTTCTCCACCTGGTGGGCATCCGGGTGGTGGTGGTCCACGGCGGCGGGCCGGAGATCACCGACATGCTCAAAAAGGTGGGCAAGGAGTCCAAGTTTGTGGACGGCCTGCGCTACACCGACGAGGAGACCATGGACATCGTCCAGCAGGTCCTCTGCGGCAAGGTGAACAAGAACCTGGTGGCCACCCTCAACCGCATGGGAGGCAAGGCCATCGGCCTGTGCGGGATGGACGGCGGGCTCTTCCAGGCCCGGCAGCTGGACCCCAAGTACGGCCTGGTGGGGGAGGTGACCCACGTCCACCCCGAGCCGGTGATGGACTGCCTGAAGGACGGGTACATCCCGGTGGTCTCCACTGTGGCCCAGGGGGAGGACGCCGACACCGCCTACAACATCAACGCCGACACCGCCGCGGCCAAGCTGGCGGTGGCCCTCCACGCCGAGAAGCTCATCCTCCTCACCGACGTCCGCGGCCTGCTGCGGGACCCCAGGGATGAGAGCACCCTGCTGCCGGTGGTGCCCCTGTCCCAGGTGCCGGGGCTGGTGAAGGACGGCATCATCTCCGGCGGCATGATCCCCAAGGTGGACTGCTGTGTAGAGGCGGTGCGCTCCGGCGTGCGCAGCACCATCATTCTGGACGGCCGCATCCCCCACTCCATCCTCATCGAGCTGCTCAGCGACGAGGGGATCGGCACCATGCTTCTCTAAGGAGGCCGACACCATGGACCATCAGGAACTCAAGGCCCTGGACAGCACCTATGTGATGCCCACCTATGCCCGGTTCGACGTGGACATCGACCACGGCCGGGGGGCCACCCTATACGACCTGGCGGGGAAGGAGTACATCGACTTCTCCAGCGGCATCGGGGTCAACTCCATCGGCGCGGCGCACCCCAAGTGGGTGGACGCGGTGGCCACCCAGGCGGCCAGGCTGGGCCACATCTCCAACCTGTTCTACACCCAGCCCGGGGCCAGGCTGGCCCGGGTGCTCTGTGAGCGAGCCGGCATGGCCGATGTGTTCTTCTGCAACTCGGGGGCCGAGGCCAACGAGGGGCTTATCAAGCTGGCCCGGAAGTACTCCTTCGACAAGTACGGCAAGGGCCGGGGCACGGTCATCACCCTGCGCAACTCCTTCCACGGCCGCACCATGAACACCCTCACCGCCACGGGGCAGGACGTGTTCCACAACTACTTCTTCCCCTTCCCGGACGGGTTCCGCTACGCCCAGCCCACCCTGGCCGGCGTGGAGGAGGTGGCGGGGCACGACGTGTGCGCCGTCCTCCTGGAGCTGGTCCAGGGGGAGGGGGGCGTGCTGCCCATGGAGCGGGGCTTTGTCCACGACCTGGCCGTCCTCTGCGCCGAGCGGGACTGGCTGCTCCTGGTGGACGAGGTCCAGTCCGGCATCGGCCGGACGGGCACCCTCTTCGCCTTCCAGCAGTACGGCATCCTGCCCGATGCGGTCTCCTTTGCCAAGGGCATCGCCGGGGGCCTGCCCATGGGGGGCTTCCTGGCCAGCGAGAAGTGCCGGGACGTGCTGACGGCGGGGACCCACGGCTCCACCTTCGGGGGAAACCCGGTGTGCGCCGCCGCCGCCCTGGCGGTGCTGGACGTACTGAACGAGGACGCCCTGGCCGCCGTGAAGGAGAAGGGGGCCTATCTGCGGGAGCGGATCGAGGCCATGGATCTGCCCTGCCTGGGGGCCACCCGGGGCCTGGGGCTGATGATCGGCGTGGATGTCAAAGGGGAGCGGAGCAACAAGGAGCTGGCCGCCGCGCTCATTGAGCACGGCCTGCTGGTGCTGACGGCGGGGCCCGACCTGCGCCTGCTGCCGCCGCTGACCATCACCCGGGAGGAACTGGACAAGGGACTGGCCATCATGGCCCAGGCCCTGAAATAACGAGGAGGACAGGAAATGAAGGATCTCTTGAAGCTCCTGGATCTGAGCCGGGAGGACATCACCCACATCCTGGATGTGGCGGACCAGATGAAGTACAACCAGAAGCACGGCCTGACCCACAACTATCTCCACGGCAAGACCCTGGCCATGATCTTTGAGAAGAACTCCACCCGCACCCGGGTCTCCTTCGAGACCGGCATGTTCCAGCTGGGGGGCCACGCCCTCTTCCTCTCCGGCAAGGAGAGCCAGATCGGCCGGGGGGAGCCCATCGAGGACACCGCCCGGGTCCTCAGCCGCTACTGCGACGGCATCATGATCCGCACCTTCGGCCAGGACGAGGTGGAGAAGCTGGCCAAGTACGCCACCGTCCCCGTCATCAACGGCCTGACCGACTTTGCCCACCCCTGCCAGGTGCTGGCCGACCTGATGACCATCCGGGAGCATAAGGCCAAGCTGGCCGGGCTGAAGCTCTGCTTCATCGGCGACGGCAACAACATGGCAAACTCCCTCATCGTGGGCGGCTTGAAGTGCGGCATGGACGTGTCGGTGGCCTGCCCCGAGGGCTATGACCCCCATGAGAAGGTCCTCGCCTTCGCCGGGAGCGTCACAGACTGCAGGTTTACCCTCTGCCGGCGGCCGGAGGAGGCCGCGGCGGACGCCGACGTCATCATCACCGACGTCTGGGCCTCCATGGGCCAGGAGGAGGAGAAGACCCAGCGGGAGCGGGCCTTTGCCGGCTACCAGGTCAACGACGCCCTGATGGCCCTGGCCCACCCGGGCTGCATGGTGCAGCACTGTCTGCCCGCCCACCGGGGGGAGGAGATCACCGCCGAGGTGTTCGAGGCCCACGCGGAGGAGATTTTTGACGAGGCGGAGAACCGCCTCCACGCCCAGAAGGCGGTCATGTACCTGCTGATGGGCGGCGAAGAGGCATAAGAGACCGAAAACGCGGGCCCGGGCGCATCCGCT
>DVHW01000061.1 GCA_018711785.1 Candidatus Galloscillospira excrementavium | reverse complement strand
GGGACCCCGGGAGAAGGCCGCCGCCGCAAAAGAAAGGGCCGGGCTGTATACAGCCCGGCCCCTTGGGGGAATACGGTCAGTTGTCCTCGTCCTGCATGGCCTTGGCGGCGGCGATGGCCTTCTCCTGGGCGGCAGGGGTGGCCTCCTCGTAGCGGACGAAATGGAAGGTGAAGGAGCCCCGGCCCTGGGTCATGGACCTGAGGTCGATGGCGTAGCGGCTCATCTCGGCCATGGGCACCTCGGCCTCCACCACCTGGTTGCCCTCGTGGTCGGGGTTCATGCCCATGACGCGGCCCCGGCGCTTGTTGAGGTCGCCGATGATGTCGCCCATATAGCTGTCGGGAATGGTGACCTTCAGCTCGCCGATGGGCTCCAGCAGCACCGGGCTGGCCTGGGGCATGCCGGCCTTGTAGGCCAGCTGCACGGCGGTCTTGAAGGCCATTTCGGAGGAGTCCACCGGGTGGTAGGACCCGTCGTACAGGGTGGCCTTCAGGTACACCACCGGATAGCCGGCCAGCACGCCGTGCTGCACCGCCTCCCGCATACCCTTCTCCACGGCGGGGAAGTAGTTCTTGGGCACCGCGCCGCCCACGACCTCCTCGCAGAACTGGAGCTCCTCGGTGTCGCCGGGCTCAAAGCGCATCCACACGTCGCCGAACTGGCCGTGGCCGCCGGTCTGCTTCTTGTGGCGGCCCTGGACCTCCACCTTCTTGCGGATCTTTTCCCGGTAGGCCACCCGGGGCTCGCTGAGCTCGGCGTCCACGCCGAAGCGGCTCTTCAGCCGGGAAACGATGACGTCCATCTGCATATCGCCGGTGCCGGAGACCACCATCTGGCGGGTCTCGGCGTTGTTGACCCAGACAAAGGTGGGATCCTCCTCGTTCAGGCGGGTGAGGCCGGCGGCGATCTTGTCCTCCTGGCCCTTCGCCTTGGGGGCGATGGCCACCGAGTAGCAGGGCTCCGGGAAGGGGATGGGCTCGATCTTGACCACCTTGCGGGGCTCGCAGAGGGTGTCGCCCGTCTTCAGCTTATCCATCTTGGCCACGGCGCCGATGTCGCCGCACTGGAGCTCCTTGACCTCCTCGGTCTTCTTGCCCTTCATCACATACAGCCTGCCCAGCTTCTCCGCGGCGCCGGTGCGGGAATTGATCACCGACATGTCGGGCTTGATGGAGCCGGAGAGGACCTTCAGGTAGGAGTACTTGCCGTACTGATCGGACACGGTCTTGAACACGTAGGCGCAGGGGAGGGCGCCGGGAGCGGCCACGAACTCGCTGAGCTCGCCGTCGGCGTTCTCAGCCATGAGGGGGCGGCCCTCCAGGGGGTTGGGCAGCAGCTCCACGATGGTGTCCAGCAGCATGCGGGTGCCCAGACCGGACACGGCGCTGCCGCAGACCACGGGGAAGAGGGACAGGTCCTTCACGCCCTGGCGCAGGCCCTGGATCATCTCGGCGTAAGTGAAATCCTCGCCGGAGAAGTACTTGTCCATGAACTCCTCGCTGGTCTCGGCCACCGACTCCTTCAGCGCGTCGTAGAGCTCGTCCAGCACGGGGAGCTTGTCCTCGGGCACGTCGATCTCCACCCGCTCCCCCTTGGGGCCCACCTCGAAGGCCCGCTTCTGGAGCACGTCGATGATGCCGATGACCTTTTTGTCCCCGTCCCAGATGGGGGCCACCAGGGGGGCGATGTTCTTGCCGAACCGCTCCCGCAGGGTGGCAAAGGCGGCGTTGTAGTCGGAGTTGTCCTCGTCGGTCTTGGAGATGTAGAGCAGGCGGGGGAGCTTGCGCTGCTCGCAGTACTTCCAGGCCTTCTCGGCGCCCACGCTCATGCCCGCCTTGGCCGAGCAGACGATGACGGCCGAGTCGGCCACCTGGAGGGCCTCCATCACCTCGCCCACAAAGTCGAAGTAGCCCGGGGTGTCCAGCACGTTGATCTTGCAGCCGTTATACTCCACAGGAGCCACCGACAGGGAGATGGAAATCTGCCGTTTGGTCTCCTCGGGGTCGTAATCACAGACGGTATTCCCGTCGGCCACCTTGCCCAGCCGGTCGGTCCCGCCGGTGAGATAGAGCATACTCTCCGCCAGAGAGGTCTTTCCGTTTCCGCCGTGCCCCAGCAGGCAGACGTTGCGGATGTTTTGCGCGGAATAACTCATAACTTGTTTCCACTCCTTACTATTTGGGTTGTGCTGTGCAGATGGGACACGCCCTGGGGCGATGTCATCATATTAGGCATTATACATCAAAGAAAACGTCCTGCCAACTGAAATTTTATGAAAATGTTAAAAGAGGGGCGGACTGGGATGTGCCATTGCAAAAGAACAGGGAATCGCTTACAATAAAGTCGAAAGGGGCAGGTGCTGCGCGACCTGTCCGGCGCGTCCCCTCCAGGGACAGACAGGGAGGGGGAAGCGGGAAAGAGAAGGGAAAGGAGAGACACCCATGAGGGGAAAATGGACTTTTCTGCCCCTGCTGCTGTGCCTTGCCCTGCTGGCCGGGTGCACCGGGACGCCGGGCGCGGCGGGGACGGACGCCCCCGCGCCCGCGGCCACAGAGACCGCGGGGCCTGTCTTGCCCACGGCGGAGCCGGCCCCCGCCCTCTCCGACCGGGAACCGCCCCTGACGGACTACGAGCAGTCCCGGCCGGCGCCCGAATTCCTGACGGCGGAGCAGCAGGACCTGTACCGCCGGGCCAGCAGAGTCTATACCCACCTGTTCGGCGGCATGACCAATGAGGTGGAGTACTCCGACACCTTCCCCCTGGGGACCTGCCCCAACGGCCCGGCGGAGACCTTCCAGGACGGGGAGTACACCTACGTCTACTCCCGGGGCCGCTACCGGAACTGGGCCGATTTCGAGGCGCTGGTCTCCGGCGTGTTCACCGAGGCGTTCTTTGACGGGAAGAACGACGCGGGGGGCGGTTATCCCATTTTCCGGGAGAAGGACGGGCGGCTGTGCTTCCTCGACCTGGGCAGGGGGACCGGGGACTGCCGCAATTTTCATTTCCCGGACACCTTTGAGCTGCTCTATCAGTCGGAGGACGAGATCAGCTTCTATGTGGTGGGCAGTTACTCCCTGATGTACCCCCGGGAGGGGGAGAGCACCGCGGAGCGGGACGCGCGGGTGGCGGCGGGGTACGAGTACCAGAGCCGCTTCCCCATCCGCATGGTGCGCACCGAGGACGGCTGGCGGTTCGACCAGTTTTACGACACCAGCGCGGACGCGCTGGGCTATCAGGTGAGGTCCTATTTCGACGGCAGGGCCATGATCACCGTTCTGGGTCTGGACATTATGGGCCGGCCCCTGGACACGCTGCCCGGGGACCTTCAGGACACCCTGCGCCCCGCCGGGGAGGAGCACCTGCTGGAGACCAGGCCCTCCATGGCCTCCCCCTGGGTCATCACCACCTACACCGCCCCCGGCCTGGAGGTGGAGACCCTCCGCCTGGACTGGGAGCACCCGGGGGACTGGCAGTCCGGCCTGATCGACGGCCGGAAGCTGTACGACAGCTTTATGGAGTACGCCGAGGAGCAGGGCGGGCCCGACCGGGAGTATGTCTGCGGCCTGCGCCTGACCGACGATACCTATGCTACAGTGCCCAGCCTGCGGGTGGGGGACACCCCGGAGCGGGCGGCGGAGCTGGGCTATCCGGAAGCGGACGACGATGGGAACATCACCGCCATGGCGATGCTGAATTGGGGAACATTTTATGTAGAAGACGGGGTCATCACCGAGATCTATCTCAGCGACGGCTGGCGGAGCTGGGGAAATCTCGTCTGGTAGCGCCGCGCCGGTGGATGAGAGGACAGAGAGAGGAGTGTAGGAATTGAAACGGAACACGATGCTGCTGCCCCTGCTGCTGTGTCTTGCCCTGCTGGCCGGGTGTACCGGGACGCCGGGCGCGGCGGGGACGGACACCCCCGCACCCACGGCCACAGAGACCGCGGGGCCTGTCCCGCCCACACCGGACCCCACCGCGGAGCCCACAGCGGCGCCGACGCCGGCCCTTACCCCGATGGCCGCGCCGGAACCCACCGCGGAACCCACAGCGGCGCCGACGCCGGCCCCTACCCCGACGGCCGCGCCGGAACCCACCGCGGAGCCGACCTCGGCTCCCACGCCGGAGCCCACCACAGCTCCGGCCACCCCCGCGCCCACTGTGGACCCGGCGCTGCTGGACTTCCCCCTGAGTGAGGAGGCCCTTGCCCAGCCGGTGCCGGAGTTTTTGGACGAGGAGCAGCAGACGCTCTACCGCCGGGCCTATGACCTCTACTGTACCCTCTTTGCCGCCGACACCTATGCCATCGGTTCCCTGGGCGGCGGGGAGCCCGAGGAGGGCAGTTGGGAGCAGGTAGACGGCGAGGGCCGGCACCGGGCCGGCGGGAACTATGCCCGGTGGGCCGACTTCGACGCCCTGGTCCACTCGGTGTTCACCGACCGCTTCTGGCAGGAGAAAAACAACTCCACCAGCCCCGCGGTCTACGGGGAGAAGGACGGGGAGCTGTACTACCTGGACTTCAGCTTTCTCACCGACCCCGAGTACAACCCGGAGATCGGCCCCACCTTCACCCTGCTGGACCGGACGGACGATGAGATCTATTTCCAGATGACCTGCTACTATGTGGATCCGTACCGGCCTGACCTCATGGAGAAGGGGCCGGACGAGCGGGCGGCCTGGCTGAAGTCCCACTACGAGTACACCATCACCTACCCCATGCTGCTGGTGCGCACCGGAGCGGGCTGGCGGTTCGACGAGTTCCGCCATGGGTCCCTGGACGGCGCGGCCTTCCAGTGGCCGGGCCCGCCCAACAAGGGATATACCTACCTGGGGCCGGGGGAGTATGTGGGCAAGGAATACGCCGACGCCCGGAGCAAGCTCATCCTGCGCCACCTGGACGTGATCAACACCCCCCTGGACGAGCTGCCCCGGGAGATCCTGGACGAGCTGGTCCCCACCGGAGAGGAGGAGCACCTGCTGGAGACCGAGCCCGGCTGGGTGGTCCCCTGGGTGGTCAAGACCTACACCGCCCCCCACATGGTCCTCCAGACAGTCCGGCTGGACCACGACGAACACCTGGAGGAGATGTTTGCTGGGATGGAGAACGGGCAGGAGTCCTATGATCTGGTTCTGGAGGAAGCCCAGGCCCAGGGTGGCGTGGACCGGGAGTTCATCTACTCCATCTGCCTGCTGGACGACACCTGCGCCCTGGAGACCGGCCTGCGGGTGGGGGACAGCCTGGAGCGGGCGGAACAGCTGGGCTACGACGGCCTGGAGGACGGGAACGAGAGCTATCAGGTTGCCTTTGAGCGGACCGTGGTCTATGTGGAAAACGGTGTGGTGACCGAGATCCTGGTGACCAACTGGGGCCGTAGCTGCGGGAATATCTGGTATTAAAACCGGGACGAAGGCCGCATACTAACCACAAACGACCCGCCGTAGGGCGGGAGAAGGAGCGCATATGGCACGCAAGAGCCGGGAGAGCGAGAACACCCAGCGCATACGGGGCAGGTTCCAGGCCACCAGCCGGGGCTTCGGCTTCCTGACCCCGGAGGGGCTGGAAAGCAAGGAGAACGACTACTTCATCCCCCCGAAAGAGACCGGCGGGGCCTGGGACGGGGACACGGTGGAGGCCGTCCTCCTGCCCCCGGACCCCTTGGACCAGGGCCGGCAGACCGCACGGGTGGTCCGGGTGGCCCAGCGGGCCAACCGCACGGTGGTGGGGGTGCTCCGCCGCCGGGGGCGGGAGGTGTGGCTCCAGCCCACCTCGGACAAGCTCCACGAGCCCATCAAGGTGCTGGGCAGGCTCCACGGCGTGGGGGCCGGGGAGCGGGCGGCGGTGGAGATGAAGAGCTACGGCTCGGCCAAGCTGCCCCCCACCGGAGCCCTGCGGGAGACCTTCGGCCGGGAGGGCACCCGGGAAGCCGCCACTGCCTCGGTGCTCTACCAGAACGGCATTGACGAGGAATTTCCCCCCGCCGTGCTCGCCGAGGCCGCCGCGGCCCCCCAAGAGGTGGAGCCGGAGGCTCTGGCGGGCCGGCTGGACCTGCGGGAGCGGACAATCATCACCATCGACGGGGAGCACTCCAAGGACCTGGACGACGCGGTGAGCCTCTGGCTGGATGGGGAGGGCCGCCGGGTGCTGGGGGTGCACATCGCCGATGTGAGCCACTATGTCACCCCCGGCTCGGCTCTGGACGGGGAGGCCTTCCAGCGGGGCACCTCGGTCTACTTTGCCGATAAGGTCATCCCCATGCTGCCGGTGGAGCTCTCCAACGGCATCTGTTCCCTGAACCCCCGGGTGGACCGGCTCTCCCTCACCTGCCTGATGACCCTCTCCCCCGCCGGGGAGGTGGTGGAGCACAGCGTCCACAAGAGCGTCATCCGCTCCGCCGAGCGGATGACCTACGAAAACTGCAACAAACTCCTCGCCGGCGGGGACGCCGCCCTGGAGGAGCGGTACGGGCACATCCTCCCCATGCTCCGGGACATGCACGCCCTCTCCCGCCAGCTGGAGCGGCTGCGCCGCCTGCGGGGCGGTCTGGACCTGGAGACCAGCGAGAGCGAGATCCTCTGCGACGGGAACGGCAGGCCGGTGGACATCGTGGCCCGGCGGCAGGGGGAGAGCGAGAAGCTCATCGAGTCGTTCATGCTGCTGGCCAACGAGACCGTGGCCAAGCACCTCTTTGACCGTCACAAGCCGGCGGTCTACCGGGTCCACGAGAAGCCCACCAGCGACAAGGCCGAGGGCCTCAAGACCCAGCTGGCCCCCTTCGGCTACGCCTTCCAGGAGGCGGACAACTTCACCCTCCAGAAAATTCTGGACGACGCCCGGGACAAGCCCGAGGCCCCCATCATCTCCACCCTGGTGCTCCGCTCCCTGATGAAGGCCCGGTACGATGTGCAGAACCTGGGCCACTTCGGCCTGGCGGCCAAGTACTACTGCCACTTCACAAGCCCCATCCGCCGCTACCCAGACCTGATGGTTCACCGCATCCTCACCCGCGTCATCGAGGACGGACCGGCGGGGGAGGGGCGGACCATGCCCTGGGAGAAGGGTCTGGCCGCGGCCGCTCAGCGGGCGGCGGGGCAGTCCTCGGAGCGGGAGATCGCCGCCCAGAACGCCGAGCGGGAGATCGAGAAGTTCTACATGGCCGAGTACATGGCCGCCCACCTCGGGGAGACCATGGCGGGGGCCGTGTCCGGGGTGACCAAGTTCGGATTGTTCATTATGTTGCCCAGCGGGGTGGAGGGCTTTTTGAGCGTGTCCGATCTGCCGGGGGACCGGTGGCACTGTGACGACGCGCGCATGAACCTGCGGGGGGAGCACACCGGCCGGACCTTCTCCTTCGGCATGGCGTTGGAGGTGGTCTGCGTGGCCGCCGAAGCGGGCAGCGGGGAGATCTCCTTCCGCCTGGCGGGGGAGGAGATGCCGGAGGCCCGCCCGCTCCGGGAAGCGCCCCGGGAAGCGCCCCGGGTGAAGGCGAAGGACCGGGGCCGCTCACCCGCCCGGTCCAAGCCGCCCCGCCACAGGGCGGGAAAGGGCGGCCGCCGCAGACACTAGAGAGAAACGCAGGGAAATCCGATGACAAGACGTAGACTTTCCGCACTGTTATTGCTTTTTGTATTTGTTTTCACCACGGGCTGCGCCGGGGAGACAGCGGATGAGCCCAGCCGGCGGCCTCCGTCGGCTCCGGCAGAGGAGACCCATGCCCCCACGCCGCCCCCGGCGGCAGAGGTCACGCCCACGGCCGCGCCGACGCCCGCCCCCACGCCCAGCCCGGCCCCCTCGCCGGAGCCCACCCCGGAGCCCGACCCGGTGCGGGAGCAGCTGGAGGGAATGACCCTGGAGGAGAAGGTGGGCCAGCTGCTGGTGGCGGGCATCGGGGGCACCGAGCCCGGGGAGGACGGCCGGGCGGCGGTGCAGGACTACCACGCGGGGGGCGTCATCCTCTTCTCCCGGAACGTGGAGAGTGCGCCCCAGCTGACGAAATTGACCAATGACCTCAAGGCCCTGGCCGGGGACGGGGTGCCCCTCTTCCTCTGCGTGGACGAGGAGGGGGGCCGGGTGTCCCGGATGCCCCCCGAGGTGACCGACCTGCCCTCCGCCTACACCTTCGGCCAGACCGGGGACGGGGCGGTGGGCTACGCCCTGGGACAGGCGCTGGCTGCCGAGTGCGCCGCCTTCGGCATCAACCTGGACTTCGCCCCCAGCCTGGACATCTGGTCCAACCCGGACAACACCGTCATCGGCGACCGCTCCTACGGCGCCACGGCAGAGGCGGTGGAGGCGATAGGGCCCTGGGTGGCCTGGGGCATGATAGATGCCGGGGTCATCCCCACGGTGAAGCACTTCCCCGGCCATGGGGACACCAGCGTGGACTCCCACGTGGGCCTGCCGGTGGTGGACCGGAGCCTGGAGGAATTGCGGGGGCGGGAGCTCCTTCCCTTCCAGGCCGCCATCGGGGGGACGGAGGACCGCGCCGGCGTGCCCGCCGTTATGGTGGCCCACATCCTGATGACCGCCATCGACCCGGACTACCCCGCCTCCCTGTCCCCCAAGGTGGTCACCGGCCTGCTGCGGGAGGAGCTGGGGTTTGACGGCCTGGTGTGTACCGACGATCTGACCATGGGGGCCATCGCCGAGCGGTACAGCGTGGGGGAGGCGGCGGTGCTGGCGGTGGAGGCCGGGTGCGACCTGCTGCTGGTCTGCCACAAGACCGAGAATCTGGAGGCGGCCTACACCGCCCTCCTCCGGGCGGTGACCGGGGGCCGCATCAGCGAGGCGCGGCTGGACGAGAGCGTGTACCGCATCCTCTCCCTGAAGGCGGAATACGGGATCACCAGCCAGCCGGTGTCGGAGCCCGACGTGGCCGCCCTCAATGAGACCATCTCGGCCATCCTGCCCGAGCCGGCGGAGACACCGGCAGAGTGAAAGGAGAGGCCCCCGCCCCCTGTGGGGCGGGGGCCTCTTTGTCTCTCAGTCTGGCCCCCGGGACGGGACGGCGACCGAATATCCGCCCCAGGCGGCCGCTTATCCGGAAACGATAGACGGGGGAGAGAAAATCCCCTATAATAGCATCAGAACAGGGGAGGGGGGACGGACGGTGCGCATCGAGTTTCGGGAAGAGCCCGGCTGCGGGGAGCCCAGAGTGGTCCTGGTGGCCCCGGCGCGCACGGAGGAGGTGGAGGGGCTCCTCCGCCGCCTGTCCGCCGCCTTCTCCGGCCCCATCACCGGCTGGCAGGGGGACCGGGCCGCCCTGCTGGAGCAGGGGGACATCCTCCGGTTCTACGGCGCGGACAAGGCGGTCTTTGCCCAGACGGCGGCGGGGGAGTTCCGGGTGAAGGAGCGGCTCTACGAGCTGGAGGAGAAGCTGGACCGGCATTCCTTTGTCCGCATCTCCCAGTCGGAGATCGTGAACCTGCGGCAGGTGACCGCCCTGGACCTGACCCTGACGGGCACCATCAAGATGACCCTGGCCCGCGGCGGGGCGGTGTGCTGGGTGTCCCGGCGGTATGTGAAGAAGATCAAAGAGGCCCTCGGGCTGTGAGCAAGGAGGGGTTTTCCATGACAGAGCGGAAAAAGCAGTGGCTCGTCCGCATCCTCATCGGGGGCGCGCTGGGCGTGGCGGTACTGGTCCCCCTGGGCGGAGTGTTCAACGACATCGTATCCGGCGGTCTCGTCGCCATGGGGGAGCATACTCCCTTCCGGCTGGTGAGCGATAATCTGGAGTATTTGACCGGCTCCGCGCCCCTGGCGCTGGCCATTCAGCTGGCGCTGTACTTCGCCCTGGGGGCGGTGGCGGGGGTGGCCACCCTGCCCTTTGCCGACGGAGGGCGGGCCCTGATGAGGCGCTCCCTGGCCCACTTCGCCGTCACCGCCGGGCTGCTCTCCCTCACCTGCACCCTGTTGGGCTGGGCCTGGTCGTGGCAGGCCATGGCGGTGTATCTCGTCCTGCTGGCGGCGGTCTATCTGCTGATCTGGCTGGGCCGCTGGGTGGGGTGGTACGCCGAGCTCTCCGCCATCCGGGCCAAGCTGGGCCTCGCCCCGGGGCCCTCCCCCCTGAGG
>DVHW01000060.1 GCA_018711785.1 Candidatus Galloscillospira excrementavium | reverse complement strand
GCAGACCGAAAAAAGAGGTACGGATTCTATCCGTACCTCTTTTTATCGCTTGTCTGAAGGCCTCGCAGAGTTCACGGTGCGAACGCCGCGAATAAAATGTAATCCGTTTTCCGCCGCGACTTATACCGTGTCTCCTCGCGGCATAGCCGCTACGGCGTGGCCAAAAACTCTCCTCGGCCCGCAGCTGACTCGAAAAAGTGCTCGCACTTTTTCGAAACTGCTGTTACCGGTGCTCTCCCCGGCTGTAAGCCACCACCGTGCGGCGGTTGGGCTCGGTGCCGGTGGAGTAGGTGGTCACGTCGGGGTAGTCCTGCAGGGCGGTGTGGATGACGTGGCGCTCATAGGCGTTCATGGGCTCCAGGGTCACGTTCCGGCGGTACTTGACCACCTTGCCGGCCACCTTTCGGGCCAGCCGCTCCAGGGACTCCTCCCGCTTGGCCCGGTAGCCCTCCGCGTCCACATGGATGCGGTGGCGCTTGTTCTGGCCCCGGTTCACCGAGTAGTTGGTGAGCTGCTGGATGGCGTCCAAAGTCTCCCCCCGGCGGCCGATGAGGCCGCCCAGGTGCTCCCCTACCAGCTCCACCTCGTAGGTGTTCTCCTCCCCCAGGCGGACCACCGGCGTGGCGGTGGAGCCCATGTGGGAGAGCAGCCCGGTGAGGAAGGCGGTGATGCGCGCCGCAGTCTCATCCTCCGCCACCGGGGCGGCGGGCTTCTCCCGGGGCTCAGGCTGGACCGGAGCGGCAGATGCCTGCCGCTCCGGCCGGCCGGCCTGGATGGTTTCCTCCCGGGTGGCAACGGCCGCAGCCACAGGCTCTTCAGCCTTGGGTTCCTGTTGGGGGAGGACCTCCTCAGGCTCATCGGGGGCCTCATAAGTCACCTTCACCTTGGCTGGACTGCTTCCAATACCCAGAAAGCCGGACTTGGCCCGCTCCAGGATCTCCACGGAAACGTCGTCCCGGTCCAGTCCCAGCGTCCGGAGGGCGGACTCGATGGCCGCCTCCTCCGTCTTGCCGGTGGCTTCAACATATTTCTGCATAGGATCGATCTCCTTCCTGTCTGCACATCAGAGCGGCCGGCTCAAAGCTCCCGCTCCTCCTCGTCCTCCGGGCTCTTCCCGTCAGACGGGGCGTCATAGTCAGGGGCAGTATACTTCGGGGTCTCAAAGACCGGAGCACCGGCGGGCTCCGACGGAGCCTCTCCGCCATCCGGCCCATTTTCCTCCCCGGAGGCGGGCTCCTGTTCTTGGACCTCTTCGATCCCGCCAGCTGCGGCTTTCTTCTCCACATCGGCCTGGGCGGCGGACTCCACTTCCTTCATGTCCTCCTCCGTCAGACCATACTTGGCGGCAAATTCCGCCTTCTCCCGCTCCTCGGCCTGCTTCTCCAGGGCCTTTTCCACCGCGGTGTCGTCCACGGTGTCACCGGGCAGGTAGGGGGTGGGGCCGTCGGGGCTGAAGCGGTAGGGATCATAGGCCCGGCCCCGGGCATAGGCCCGGATGCCGACGCGGCTGGCCTCCCGGTCGATGGAAGGGGCATTGTCCTCCTTCTTGGGAGCGGGCTTTTTCTTCTTGCCCCGGTTCTGCTTGGCCTCCTCGATGCGGCGGGCCCGCTCCTGACGGGCCTCCTCCTTGCGCCGCTTCTCGGCCTCCTTCTCCTCCGCCTCCCGGCGGGCCGCTTCGGCAGCCGCCTTCTCATAGTCCTTCTTGAGCATCCGGCTGGCGATGAACTCCTGGAGCATGGACAGAAGGCTGTTGGCGATCCAGTACACCGACAGGGCGGCGGGCATGGAGAAGCCGATCCACAGGGAGATGAGGGGAGAGATGAACATCATCATCTTGCTGGAGGAGTTGGCCGCCTGGGCGCTCTGTTTGTTCACCGCGTTCGTCCTCATGGAGATGAAAGAGAACAGCACGCCGGACACAGCGGACAGGACCGGCAGGATAAACAGGCCGAAGCCGCCCGCAACGGTCCAGAACTGGAGCTGCGGGACCAGGGCCAGGTTCACACCCAGGAAGTCAAAATTCAGGGCAAACACACCCTCACCAGCCACGGCCTGGACCGCGGCCAGCGTGTCCGCATTGATGAGGGAGCTCAGATAAAGCTGGTTATAGCCGGTGTTCTGGAAGCTGGTGACGAAGGCGGTCCCCGCCTCGGTGGCGGCCTGGACGGCGGCGTCCACCGTGGCCTGGGTGATCCACCCGTTGGCCACGGCCACCGTATCCCAGTTCAGGGCGGCGGCCACCTGGCTGATGACCTCGGGAGTCAGGTTCATCATATAGGTCAGGGGCTGGCGGATAATGGCGTACAGGGGGAAGATGATGAGCACCGGAATGAAGGACCAGAGGCAACCGCTCATGGGGTTGACCTTCTCCTTCTCATAGAGCTTCTGGACTTCCTCGTTGTACTTCTCCTTGTTGTTGCCGTACATCTGCTGGAGCTTCTGCATCCGCCCCTGGAGCATATTCATCTGGATCATGCTCTTCTTCCCCTTGATGGAAAGCGGGAAGAGGATCAGCTTGACCAATACGGCAAACAGGATAAGGGCCATGCCGTAGTTTCCAAAGAAGTTATAAAACAGCGACAATACCCACACAAAGGGGGTCAACAGGATCTGTATTCCTTGCATTTGTGCGCCTCCAAAGTAGTTTTTCGCGGAGGGAGCGCCCCGCAGGCCTGATCTACGGGACGGGGTCGTACTCGATGGACGTTTGCCGGTGGAAGGGGTGGCATTTGCACAGCCGCTTCAGGGCCAGCCAGCCCCCCTTGAGGGCGCCGTATTTCTCCACCGCCTCCAGCGCGTAGGCCGAGCAGGTGGGGATAAACCGGCAGCAGGGCGGCCGGGCCGGGGAGATATACTTCCGGTAAAAGGTGATGAGGGCGAGAAGCAGGCGCTTCATTTTTCCTCCCTCCTCCGGATGCCCAGCCGGTCGGCGCACTGAAGGAACTGCCGCTCCAGCTCCCGGTAGCGGGCGTGGACCGACCGGACCCGGGCCACCGCCACGAGGTCCCAGCCTGTCCCAAATTCCTCCTCATGGAGCCGGTAGATCTCCCGCAGGCGCCGCCGCACCCGGTTGCGCTGCACCGCCTTTCCCAGCTTGACCCCGGTGGTCAGGCCCAGGCGGTTATAACCCCGCTTGGTCTTTCGGCAGTACAGGGCCACGCAGGGGGCGACGGCGCTCTTCCCCTTGGCGTACAGGCGGCGGAACTCATGATTCTGTTTGAGGGAAAAGGTCTGCTTCACGAGTAGCGCTCCTCTTGTCCTCGGGCCCTTCACCGCCCCAAAAGAGGCGTATGCCAGACAGGGGCGAGAGGATCTAGTCCCCCGCCCCTCAGTGAAAAGCCCTATTTGGTTTGCCGTCCCATCCCTTAGTGGGTCAGACGAGCGCGGCCCTTGGCGCGGCGGCGCGCGAGCACCTTGCGGCCGTTACGGGTGCGCATGCGCTTGCGGAAGCCGTGCTCCTTGGAGCGCTGAAGCTTTTTGGGCTGATAGGTACGAACCACTGTGATACACCTCCTGTTCGGTCGTGAAGCGGGGCTGTCCCCGCCAACCACAACGGCCGGAGACCGGCCGCGGTCGTCAATGCAGAGTGCTTTACACCTATTTTGGCACAAAGGCACGATAGGTATTATACAGGAAGGGAAAAGTTTCTGTCAACTCCTTTTTTGCAGAAAACATTCCCCTTTTGTTCTCTCCACAATATGTTGTGCTCTAAATTCTTTCTCCCACAAAATCATTCTCACATCTCATTCTATTTTATAAGGTATCCTCGGAAAAATAGTTGATGGAGGGTCTCTTTTTTGGTATAATTAATTAGATATATACCTCTTAGATTTATTACACCACAAGGGAGGCCCCACCGTGAATTCTACCGCTGACGTCTGGGCGAAGGTCCTCTCCCTGATGGAGACCGATATGGCCGCCACCACCATCCACACCTGGTTTGACGACGTGACTGCCGTCAGCCTGGACGAGGACCGCTTTGTCATCTGTTCCCCCTCCGACTTCAAGCGGGACATCATCAAGTCCCGGTATATCCCCGCGGTCCAGAAGGCCCTGCGGGAGCTCTTCTCCGCCGACTTCGAGGTGGTGGTGCTGGGACGGGGAGAGCTCGCCGCCTACCAGAAGCCCGCCCAGGACTCCTTCCTCCCCGGCACGGAGGAGTACACCTTCGAGCGCTTCGTGGTGGGCTCCTCCAATAAGTTCGCCCACGCCGCCGCCCTGGCGGTGGCCGAGGCGCCGGGCAAGAGCTACAACCCCCTGTTCATCTACGGCGAGTCCGGCCTGGGTAAGACCCACCTGCTCTACGCCATCGCCCACACCATCCACCAGAACCACCCGGAGTACCGGGTGGTCTACATCAAGGGGGACGCCTTCACCAACGAGCTCATCCAGGCCATCCGGGAGGGCCGGAACCAGGAGTTCCGGGAGAAGTACCGGGCGGCCGACGTGTTCCTCATGGACGACGTGCAGTTCATCGCCGGCCGGGAGAGCAGCCAGGAGGAGATGTTCCACACCTTCAACACCCTCTACGAGGCGGGCCGCCAGATCGTCTTCACCGCCGACCGCCCCCCCAAGGAGATGCTCCGGCTGGACGACCGGCTGCGCACCCGGTTCGAGTGGGGCCTGCCGGTGGACATCCAGCCCCCGGACTACGAGACCCGCATGGCCATCATCAAAAACAAGGCCATCCGCCGGGGCATGGACCTGCCCGAGCCGGTGCTCCAGTACATCGCGGAGAACATCACCTCCAACGTCCGGCAGATCGAGGGCACGGTGAACCGTCTGCTGGCCTTTCAGAACATCATGGGGGAGAGCGTCAACGTGGACACCGTCACCCGGGCGGTGCGGGACATGTTCAAGAACAAGGCGGAGTTCCTCCCCTCCCCCGACGTCATCATCGAGGAGATCGGCAAGTTTTACGGCATCGACTCCGCCGCCCTCCGGGGCCAGGCCCGCACCAAGAACACCGCCCTGGCCCGGCAGATCGCCATGTATGAGATCCGCCGCATGACCAACCTCTCCCTGGACGACATCGGCCGGGAGTTTGAAAACCGGGACCACTCCACCGTCCTCCACTCCATCAAGCGGGTGGAGAAGCTCATCCGGGACGACCCGGAGCTGGCCGAGATCATCAAGGACATCAACGCCAATATCAACTCCCGGTACGAGTGATCTCCCGGCAAAAGTTTTCCACATTTCCACCCCTTGTTTTCCACTGTGGAAGTCCGATCTGTGGAGAAACCGCCTTCTCCCCATCCCCTGTGCAGAACCGCCCTGTTTTTCCACATCCCCTGTGGACGGGCTTTTCCTTGCCCCCCAGCGCGTTTCGCCGTTTTTCCACAAGATTTTCGCCTACGGCCACTATTACGAAGAAAAGAAACCTCTCCTCTCCTTTCGGAGAGAAAAAGCTGACGAAAGGTGGGTGCTCCCCATGAAATTTTCCTGCGAAAAGGCTCTGCTCCAGTCCGCCATCTCCACCACCAGCCGGGCGGTGTCCTCCAAGAGCTCCATCCCCGCCCTGATGGGTATTCTGCTGGAGGCGGAAAACGACCTGCGCCTCACCGGCTACAACCTGGAGACCGGCATCCGCACCAGCGTCCCGGCCCAGATCACCTCCACCGGCTCCCTGGTGCTGGAGGCCCGGCTCTTCGGCGACATCATCCGCAAGCTGCCCGACGACATGGTAACCATCTCCACCGACAACCTGACCGTGCACATCGAGTGCGGCATGAGTTCCTTCAACATCCAGGGCATCGACCCGGAGGAGTTCCCCGAGCTGCCCACCGTGGAGTACCAGAACACCATTCAGCTCCAGCAGGGGGTCCTGAAGTCCATGATTTCCCAGACCCTCTTTGCCGTGAGCACCAACGAGAGCCGCCCCATCCACACCGGCTCCCTCTTTGAAGTGGACGAGAGCGGCCTCACCGTGGTGTCGGTGGACGGCTACCGCCTGGCTCTGCGCCACGAGCAGGTGGAGAAGAAGGAGGGGGCCGAGTCATTCTCCTTCGTGGTGCCCGGCGCCGCCCTGTCCGAGGTGGAGAAGATCTGCGGCGACGTGGAGGAGAGCGCCTTTGTCATCCAGGGCGCCCGGCACGTGATGTTCAAGGTCAACGACACCATGCTGGTCTCCCGCCGGCTGGAGGGGGAGTTCCTGGCCTACCGCCAGGCCATCCCCCGCAACAACCCCATCCATGTGGAGGCCGACACCCGCACACTCCTCTCCTCCATCGAGCGGGTCTCCCTCATCATCAGCGACAAGCTGAAAAGCCCCCTGCGCTGCCTCTTTGAAAAGGACGTGCTGAAGATCACCACCCGCACCGCGGTGAGCGACGCGGCCGACCAGTGCCCCGTGGACGGGGACGGCGGCGGGCTGGAGATCGGTTTCAACAACAAGTTCCTCATGGACGCGCTGAAGGCCGCCCCCACCGACCAGGTGCGGCTGGAGCTGTCCACCGGGGTGTCCCCCTGCGTCATCCTCCCGGCCGAGGGGGAGGAGAACTTCCTGTACATGGTGCTGCCGGTGCGGCTCAAGGCCGGAGAGTGAGGCGGCTCTCACCGCCTCTTCTGTGGGCCGGGTCATGGTGTCCATTTCCCTGTCAGGGCACTGAAATCAACGAAAAACGAGGCATTTTTATGCGGGAACAGACCGTCAAGATCCAAACGGAATTCATCAAGCTGGAGGCCCTTCTGAAATACGCCGCCCTGGTGGGCACCGGCGGGGAGGCCAAGATCCGCATCCAGCAGGGCGAGGTGCTGGTGAACGGCGAGAGCTGCACCATGCGGGGCAGAAAGATCCGCCCGGGGGACACCGTAACCCTGGGGGACGTGCGGCTGAGCGTCACATGATCGTCAGGGCCATCGAGCTGGACTTCTGGCGCAACTACCTCCACCTGGAGGCATCCTTTTCCCCCACGGTCAACGTGATCTGCGGGGACAACGCCCAGGGCAAGACCAACCTGCTGGAGGCCGTGGCCTACCTCTCCACTGCCTCCTCCCACCGGGCCCGGTACGACCGGGAGCTGATCCAGTTCGGGGTGGACCACGCCTTTCTCAAGGCGGAGGTGTTCTCCCGCCAGCGGGACTTCACCCTGGAGGCCCGGCTCCACCGGGGACAGCGGCGGCAGCTGTGGTCCAACGGGGTGAAGCTCAGGACCGCCGGGGAGCTTTCCGGCATCCTGACCACGGTGCTCTTCTGTCCGGAGGACCTGAACCTCATCCGGGCCGGGGCGGCGGAGCGGCGGCGGTTTCTGGACGAGTGCATCTGCCAGCTGCGGCCCCGGTACGCCGCGGCCCTGGCCGAGTACCGCCGGCTCTACGAGCAGAAGACCCGGATACTCCGGGACTGGCCCGACCACCCCTCCCTGCTGGACGCGTTGGACGACTTCAATCTCCGCATGGCCCAGACCGGGGCAATCCTCATCCACTACCGCGCCCACTTCATCCGCAAGCTGGCCGAGTACGCCCCGGCTGTCCACCGGGACTTCTCCGGCGGGCGGGAGGAGCTCTCCCTGCGGTATGAGACCGTCAAGACCGTGGCCCATCCGGAGGACCCGCCCAAGGTCCTCCTCCCCGCCCTGCTGGAGCACCAGGAGACCCACCGGCAGGCCGAGCTGGACGCCCGGCAGTGCCTCTCCGGCCCCCACAAGGACGACCTGGCGGTGGAGCTGGACGGGGTGAGCGCCAAGCAGTTCGCCTCCCAGGGCCAGACTCGCACCGCCGCCCTCTCCCTCAAGCTGGGCGCCCGGGAGATCTTCTTCCACGACACCGGGGAGTGGCCGGTGCTGCTGCTGGACGACGTGCTCAGCGAGCTGGACCAGCGGCGGCAGGACTTCGTCCTCTCCCGCATCTCCGGCGGCCAGGTCTTTATCACCTGCTGCGAGGAGGAGAAGGCGGAGCGGCTGGGGGACGGGAGGGCCTTCCGCATCCGGGAGGGGGCCCTGGTGTGAGAAAGACCTGGCCCGGCGCAGGTGCGCCGCACAAGCGTTTGGCCTGCGGGCCAAACCTTATTTGCGGCGGAGTTTTGGAATAAGGAGAGACCATGCCGATTTTGCTGATCATCTGTCTGATCCCCCTCCTGCTGGGGCTGATCGCGGAGTACCTGGTGTGCCGCAGGACAAAAAAGAGGCTGCTGCGCCTTCTGCCGCCCCTGGTCTCCCTGCTCCTTACCGCCGGTGTGGCGGCCTGGCGCTGGGCGGTCTGGCCGGCGGAGCACGGCGGGGGTTCTCCCCCGATAGAGACCATGATCCTCATCCCCGGCCTGCCGGCGTGCGCCCTGTTTCTGGGCCTGCTGCTGGGCTGGCGGCTGTGGCGGCGGCTCTGGAGGCCCCGGATCATCCGGGAGGACTGATTCCCCGGGAAAAGGAGAAGCACACATGTATCTGCATTTGGGCGGGTCCGCCGTGGTCCACCAGCGGGACATCATCGGCGTATTTGATATGGACAACTCCACCTCCTCCCACCTGACCCGGGCCTTTCTGGCCCGGCGGGAGGCGGAGGGGGATCTGGAGAGCGTCACCGGCGACCTTCCAAAGTCCTTTGTCCTGTGCGGAGCGCGGGGCAGGCAGCGGGTTTATCTCGCCCAGTTCTCCCCCGCCACGCTGCGGGGCCGGGCGGAGAGCCGGACATTGGAATAAGCCGCAGAAAAAACGGCCGCGCCCGTCCGTTGGGTGCTCCCAAGCTCCTTGGAAGCGCCCAAGGGCTGAGCGCGGACCAAAGGCGGGCGGCCCCGGGACCGCCGGAGCGCCGCCGGGCCGGAGGGAAGTCCCCATGGGACCTTCCCCGGCCATGCCGAACCACATAGGGAGGTTTTTCATTCATGTCTGAGGAACTGGAATTGAGCGAAGTGAGAGAGCACGAGCAGGTGGAGCACGAGTACGGAGGATCGGAGATCCAGGTTCTGGAGGGCCTGGAGGCTGTCCGCAAGCGGCCGGGCATGTATATCGGGTCCACCTCCTCCTCCGGACTGCACCACCTGGTCTATGAGATCGTGGACAACTC
>DVHW01000059.1 GCA_018711785.1 Candidatus Galloscillospira excrementavium | reverse complement strand
GGGGGTAAAGCCCAGGTCCACGATGTGGTCGTAGTCCTCGCTGTCGTGGCTGGTGATCTGATCGGTGTAGTAGAACTCGTTGAACAGCTCCTCCCCCAGGATGGTCCTCATCTCGGGCACCGTAGCCCGGGGGTGCAGGCCGTTGGAGAACAGGAGCAGGATGTCCTTCTTCTCCACACCGGCGGCGTAGAGCTCATCCAGGCAGGCGCGGATGGCCACCTTCCGGTGGCTGGTGGGCTGGTTGCCCCCCTTGATGATGTCGGGGATGACAAAGACCACCGTCTTGCCCGGACCGGCCAGCTCCCGCAGGGGCTCCATGCCGATGGGGTTGCGGATGGACTCCAGGGTGGCGGCATACAGGCTGTCCCAGTCCTGGGGCAGGCAGGGGGGATCGGGCACGGTCTCGCCGGGAATGAACACATCGGTGCTGTCGGGCAGCTGGGCGCTCATAAAGCCATTGCCATACTCAAAATCCAATTTCATGCCATTCTCTCCTTCTCAGTGGCCCATGTAAAGGCGGATGATCTCCAGGTACTCCTCGGGGTAAAATCCGATCTCCCCGCTGAACCGGGTCAGGGCGATGAGGCCGCCGTCGATCTCCGGGATGGAGGCGAGCATGGCGGCATTGTCCGCCTTCAGGCCGCCGCCGTAGACCACGTCCAGGCCGCCGGTCCGCTCCTTGACAAAGCGGGCGATCTTCTCGATATAGGGCTTGTCGGCGGGGGTCTTGCCCGGGCCGATGGACCAGATAGGCTCGTAGGCGATGACCACCTTGCTCATGTCCACCCCGTCCAGGCCGATGGCGAGCTGGTCGCCCAGGACCTGCTGCCAGGCCTCCTGCTCCTCGCTCTTCTCGCCGATGCAGTAGAGGACCTTCAGCCCCGCCTTCTGGGCGGCCTTGATCTCCTTGTTCAGCAGGCGGTTCACGGCGGCGGGGTCGGTGACCCCCGCCTCGGCCAGGATGCCGGCCTTGTCGCCCCGCTCCTCGCAGTGGCCGATGAGGGTCCAGGTGCAGCCCAGCAGGGCCGCGATGCTGGCGGGCCGGTTGGTGGTGAAGGCGCCGAAGTTGCCCCCCACTGCCACGTCGTCCCGGAACACCCCCTGGCATCCCAGCTGTACCGGGCTGCCATTGGCCCGGGCGTCCGCCGCGGGGATGAGATGGGCCTCCGGGAAGAAGTCTACGAACTCCACCTCGCCCTTGTCATACCCGGTCAATCCCTTCTGGGTCTCGGAAACGATAAAGCTCCCCCAGGAGGCCACCGGGGCGATGCGGTTCACGCCCCCCAGCACGGGCAGGATGTCAAACCGCTTGAGATTGAGAAAAATATGTTTCATTCAGCTTACCCCCGGCTTTCCCAAATTTTTGAACATATATCCCTTGTAGGCCTCTACCCCCGGCTGGTCGAAGGGATTGACCCCCAGCACCCCGGCGGAGAGGTAGCACGTGAAGAGATAGAGGTAGAACAGCTGCCCCAGGGTGTGCTCGTCCAGAGCGGGGATGGTCAGCTCCAGACAGGGGATGCCCCCCTCGCTGTGGGCGGCCACGGTGGCCCGGCAGGCCACCTGGTTGATGTCCCAGAAGTCCTTGCCCTCCAGATAGTCGAAATAGTCCCGCTTCTCCTCGTGGGCCAGGACCACGCTGGCATCCCGGGCCTGCACATGGAGGAAGGTCTCAAACAGGATGGGGCTGCCCTGCTGGATGAACTGGCCGATGGAGTGGAGGTCCTCGGAGTTGGAGGCCACGACAGGGTAGAGGCCCTTGCCCTCCTTGCCCTCGCTCTCGGCGAAGAGCTGGATCCACCACTTGGCGAAGTAGTCCAGCCGGGGCTCGAAAAAGGAGAGCATCTCCAGTCGGTATCCCTTCTCCAGCAGGAGGTTGCGCAGGCAGGCATACCGCAGGGCCAGGTTCTCCTCCGCCGGCGCGGCAAACAGCTGGTCCCGCATATCCCGCATTCCCTGGGTGAGGGCGGTGATGTCGATGCCCGCCACCGCCATGGGGAAGAGGCCCACATCGCTGACCACCGAATACCGCCCCCCCACCTTCTCCGGGAAGGTGAGGAAGGTGTAGCCGTGGTCCAGGCACAGCTGGTGGAGGGTGGACCCCGGCGTGCCGGTGGCGAAGATGCGCCTCGCCGCCTCCGCCTCCCCATAGCGCTTTTCCAGGTACTGGCGCAGCACCCGGAAGGCGATGCCGGGCTCCAGGGTCTCAAAATTTTTGGCGATGCAGTCGATATAGATGGACTGGTAGCCGTTCAGCTCCCTCAGGGTGCGCTCCATCTCACAGGCGGAGATGGTGTTGCCCGCCCAGAGGATGGCGGGGCCTCCCTCCGGCCGCAGGGCCTTGACCGCGGCCCGGGCGGCCTGGTTGGAGCCGCCGATGCCGATGACCACAAAAGCGTCCGCGTCGGCGCGGACCCGGGCAGCCTGCTCCAGCAGGAAGGCCACCCGCTCCGGTCCGGCGGTCTCATCCACCGTCCGCCAGCCCAGCACGTCGGCATAGCGCTCCTCCCCCGCCACGGCGGCGGCCAGGATCGGGGCACAGGCACGAAGCTTCTCCTCCAGCGCGCCGGGGGCGAGGACCTGCCTTCGGTCGGTAAAGGAGAGCGTGATGTCCTTTTCCATGGCTCACAGGCCCTCCGCGTACCGCCGGGCCATGTCCTCCAGGGTGGCCATCTCCACCAGAGGGGCCTTCCCATAGCTGCCGAACTCCACCACCAGGGTGCCCACGGCCTCCTTCACGCCCCGGCGCATGGCGTCGGTGATGAGGGCCACGGAGCCCTCGTCCCCGGTGCCGTACATGACGGTGTCCATGATGGGCTCCAGGAAGGCCCGGGGGTCAAAGGCGGAGCGCTTCTCGTCCAGCAGCTTCCAGATGCCGCCCACCTTGGGATCGTCCTTCAGCTCCGGATGGTCCCGGAACAGCTCCCGGAAGTTGCGGGTGACGGCCAGGCGGATATCGGTGTCCACGTTGATCTTGCCGATGCCGCAGGGGATGGCCGCCTTCAGCTCCTCCTTGGAGATGCCGTAGGCGTTCTGGATGTCGCCGCCCAGGGCGTT
>DVHW01000013.1 GCA_018711785.1 Candidatus Galloscillospira excrementavium | reverse complement strand
CCAACATTGTGGGCAAGCCCATGGCAATGCTGCTGCTCCACGCCCATGGCACTGTCACCGTCTGCCACTCCCGGACCCCGGATATGAAAGAAATCGCCGCCACGGCGGACATTCTGGTCTCTGCTGTGGGCCAGGTGGGTCTGGTCACCGGGGACATGGTGAAGGAGGGAGCGGTGGTCATCGACGTGGCCATGAACCGGAAGGAGGACGGGAAGCTCTGCGGCGACGTGGACTTTGCCCCGGTGGCGGAGAAGGCGTCCCACATTACCCCGGTCCCCGGCGGCGTGGGCCCCATGACCCGGGTCATGCTGCTGGAGAACACCCTGACCGCCGCCCTGGGCCACGGAAAGGGATAAAAACAGTTTCATCACGACATCTACCCCGTGGGGGCGGTACGGCTGACCAGCCGTACCGCCCCCGCTTTTTTTGTCGGAGGAATCCCACTCATAAAAGTGGACAACCGTTCATAGGATGGTGCCAGCGATAAGGATACCAAAGAGGTGTGTAGAATGATGGTCGAGAACGAGAACGCCGTGCAGCGGTTCCGGCAGGCGGCGGCGCTGCTGCCCGCCTACCTGCGGCAGGGGACGGCCCGGCTCCGGGAGGACGAGCTGTGCCGGGTGGAGGAGATCCGCCTGCGGGTGGGCCGGCCCCCGGCCCTGTCCGTCGCGGGGGAGGAGTGGACCCCGAAGGAGTGGAGCGGGCTCACAGTGGAGCCCCGGGATCTGGAGCTGGTGCTGGAGATCGCCACCCAGGCCAGCGTCCACACCGCCCTGGAGCGGGTGCGCAGCGGCTTTGTCACCGTGCGCGGGGGCCACCGCATTGGGCTGTGCGGCAGCGGCGTGGTGCGGGACGGGGAGATCCAGAACCTGCGCCATCTGTCCTCCCTGGCCATCCGGGTGGCCCACGAAGTGGTGGGCGCGGCCCGGATGGTCCGAAGCGCCCTGCTGGTCCACGGACGGCTCCAGAGCACCTTGATCCTCTCCCCGCCGGGCTACGGAAAGACCACCCTGCTCCGGGACCTGATCCGCATGGCCTCTGACGGCGACGGGATGCCCGCCCTCCGGGTGGGCGTGGCCGACGAGCGGGGGGAGCTGGCCGCCATGTACGAGGGCCGCCCCCAGCTGAACATCGGGCGGCGCACCGACGTGATGGACGGCTGCCCCAAGGGGACCGGCCTGCTCATGCTGCTGCGGGGGATGAACCCCCAGGTCCTGGCGGCCGACGAGATCACCGCCCCGGCCGACTGCGCGGCCCTGGCCCTGGCGGCCAACTGCGGCGTCACCCTGCTGGCCACCGCCCACGGGGAGGGGCTGGAGGACCTGCGCCGGCGGCCCATGTACCGGGAGCTGCTGGAACAGGGGATCTTCCGCCGGCTGGTGCTGCTCACCCGGACCGACGGCGTGCGGAGCTTCCGGGTGGAGCCGCTGGAGGGCGCCCTATGCTGAGGCTGGCGGGGGCGGTGCTCCTGACCGGCGGCGGCGCGGCGCTGGGCCTCTGCGCCGCCGCCCGGCTAACAGGACGGGTGCGGGCCATCGGGGCCCTGCTGGAGGCCCTGGAGGACCTGGAGCGGGAGCTGTCCTTCCGCCTGGCCTCCATGCCGGAGCTGCTCTCCCGGGCGGCCCGGGCCAGCCCGCCGGCGGGGGAGTTTTTCCGCGCCTGCCTGGCCGGGCTGGAGCAGCTGGGGGAGAAGAGCCTGGAGGAGATCTGGGACGAGGCCCTCCCGGCCGCGGGCGACCTGGGGGAGCATCCGGCGGATATTCTCCGCTCCCTGGGGGGCGTGCTGGGCCGGTACGACGGGGAGCGCCAGCGGGAGAGCCTGTCGGCGGCCTGCCTGGCGCTGCGCAGTTGCCTGGCGGAGGCCGAGGCGGAGCGGAAGCGGCTGGGGAAGGTGTACGGGGCGCTGGGGACGGTGGCCGGGGCCCTGCTGGCCATCCTGCTGCTGTGACGCAGCCCATGATGGGGGAGGAAACCGTATGAACGTGGATTTGATTTTCAAAATTGCTGCCATCGGCATCCTGGTCTCGGTGCTCAACCAGGTACTCACCCGCTCCGGGCGGGACGAGCAGGCCACCATGACCACCCTGGCCGGGCTGGTAGTGGTCCTGATGATGGTGGTTCAGGAGATCAGCGACCTCTTTACCCTGGTGCAGGACCTGTTCGGGCTCTAAGAACATGGAGGAGATGCTGAAGATCGCCGCGGTGGCCGTCATCTCGGCCATCTGCGCCGTGGTGGTGAAAAAGCAGGTCCAGGAGCTGGGCCTGGTCCTGGCGCTGACGGCGGGGGCGCTGATCCTCTCCTTTGCCCTGAGCGCCATGGAGGGCGTGCGGCAGCTGATGGACACCCTGGCCTCCCTGGCGGGGCTGTCCTCCTCCGTGCTGCTGCCGGTGGTCAAGACGGTGGGCATCGCCATCGTCACCCGGGTGGCGGCAGAGGTGTGCCGGGACGCGAAGGAGGGGGGCATCGCCGCCTTTGTGGAGACCGCGGGGGCGGCCTGCGCCCTGTTCGTGGCCCTGCCCCTGCTGGAGGCGGTGCTGGAGCTGATGACCGAGCTGATGTGAAACGACGGGAGAAGGGGACCATGAGACGGATGATATTGCTGGCGGCGGCGCTGCTCTTCCTGGTGACGGCCGGCCCGGCCCGGGCGGTGGATGTCCAGGAGAGCCAGGCCGACGCCCTGGACCTGGACGGGCTGGAGCGGGCGGCGGAGGAGTACACCGGCGGCGCGGACCTCTCCACCGGGACAAGCCTGGACGACGGGCTGCGCCAGATTTTGGACACCGGGTCGGAGCAGGTGTCCGGTATCCTGCGCAAGGCGGTGCGCAGCGGGGTGCTCCTGCTGGCCATTGTGCTGCTGTGCGGCATGGCGGACGGGCTGTGGGAGGGGAGCGGAAAAGGGGGCGTGGACGTGGTGGCGGTGGCCGGGGCCCTGGCCGTGGCCGCTGTGGCGGTCATCGACGTCAACTCCCTCATCGGTCTGGGACGGGAGACCATCGGGAACATCAGCGGCTTTTCCAAGATCCTGCTTCCCGCCTTCACCGCCGCCGCGGCGGCCAGCGGCACCCCGGGGTCGGCCGTGGCCCGGCAGCTGGCCACCATGCTCTTTTCCGATGTGCTGCTGACCCTCATCGACCAGCTCCTCCTGCCCCTGGTCTACCTCTATGTGGCGGCCAGCGTGGCCTATACCGCCCTGGGGAACGAGGGCCTTAAACGGGTGGCGGGCTCCCTGAAATGGGTGGTGACCACGGCGCTCACCCTTCTCCTGCTGGCCTTCGTTGGCTACTTGACCGTCAGCGGCGTCATCGCGGGGACCACCGACGCCGCCGCGGTGAAGGCGGCCAAGTTCGCGGTGTCCAGCGCGGTGCCCGTGGTGGGCGGCATTCTGTCCGACGCGGCGGAGACCGTGCTGGCCGGGGCGAGCATCCTGCGGAATACCGTGGGGGTGTTCGGGATGCTGGCCGTGCTGGCCATGTGCGTGGTCCCCTTTTTACAGCTGGGCATCCACTACCTGGCCTACAAGGCCGCGGCCGCCCTGACGGCCACCGCCTCCCAGGGCCGGGTGGCGGGCCTTATCGACAGCATCGGCGGGGCCTTTGGGCTGGTGCTGGGCATGACCGGGGCCAGCGCCCTGCTGCTGCTCATCTCGCTGGTCTCCGCCATCTCGGTGGCGGCAGGGGGGTAAGGGTATGGCGGAGCTGGTGAGAGATTGGCTGATGGGGGTCACCTGCGCGGCCATGGCGGTGGCCCTGGCCGAGAGCCTGATGCCCCAGGGGACGGTGAAGAAAATCGGCCGGCTGACCGGGGGCCTCCTCCTGCTGCTGGCCATGCTCCAGCCCCTGCTGCGCTGGCAGGGAATCGACCTGGGGGAGCTGATGGCGGGCTACGAGGTGGAGGTCCAGGGGTACAGCACGGCGCTGGAGGAGGAGAACCAAAATCTCATGAAAGAACTCATAGCCGAGGAGGCGGGCGCATATATTGTGGACAAGGCGGCGGAGGCCGGGTTTTCCTGCACGGCGGCGGTGGAGGTCCGGACAGGGGAGGGCGGCGTGCCCATCCCCTGGTCGGCGGAGATCCGCGGGACGTACACCGAGGGACAGCGCAGGACGCTGTCCGGGCAGATCGCCGCGGACTTGGCCATTCCGGAGGAGCGCCAGAGCTACCAGTGGGAGGAAGTGGAATGAAGGGGAAGCTGAATGGAATGGCGTGGGCTCAGGCCTGTGGAAAACTGCTTCAGAAATATAAGTATGTACTCCTGGTGATCCTGGCCGGCGTGGTGCTCCTGCTGCTGCCCCGGTCCGGAGAGAACGACACGGCACCTCAGGAGGCGGCCGGAACGGCCGCGGCTGTCCAGGAGTTTGATCTGGAGGCCATGGAGCGCAAGCTGGAGGAGGCCCTCTCCCGGATCGACGGGGCAGGGGAGGTGCACGTGGTCCTGACTATCAAGAGCGGGACGCGGCAGATCCTCGCCCAGGACAGCAGCCGGTCGGACTCCGACAGCAGCACGGAGACCGTGGTGGTGTCCAGGGGCTCGGGCGTGGAGGACACGGTGGTGCTCCAGCAGATCCCCCCCCAATACCA
>DVHW01000058.1 GCA_018711785.1 Candidatus Galloscillospira excrementavium | reverse complement strand
GGAGCACGCTCCCCTGGCCATCAAGGCCAGCGGCGTCAAGTGCGTCATCGCCGCCTCATTCGCCCGTATCTTCTACCGCAACTCCATCAACATCGGCTTTCCCATCCTGGAGTGCCCCGAGGCCGCGGCAGATATCCAGCCCGGCCACCAGGTGAGCGTGGACTTCAACACCGGCGTCATCGTGGACGAGACCACCGGCAAGACCTACCAGGCCGCGCCCTTCCCGGCCTTCATCAACGGCATCATCGAAACCGGAGGACTGCTCAAGTCCCTGAAGGTGAGGGGGCTAGCGAAATGAACTACAAAATCGCGCTCATCCGGGGCGACGGCATCGGCCCCGAGGTGGTGGGGGAGGCCGTCAAGGTCCTGGAGGCCGTGGGGGAGAAGTTCGGCCACACCTTCACCTATGAGGACGTCCTGCTGGGCGGCTGCGCCACCGACGCGGTGGGGAAGAGCTACCCCGACGGCACGGCGGAGAAGTGCAGGGCCTGCGACGCGGTGCTGCTGGGCGCTGTGGGCGGCCCCAAATGGGGCAGCGACAGGCCCGCCGAGCAGCGGCCGGAGACCGCCCTGCTGGCCATCCGCAAGGACCTGGGGCTATACGCCAATCTCCGCCCCGCGGTACTCCGCCCCGCCCTGGCCGGCGCCTGCCCGCTGAAGAAGGAGACTGCGGAAAAGGGCATCGACCTGATGATGGTCCGGGAGCTCACCGGCGGCATCTACTTCGGCAAGCGGGACCGGTATCAGACCGAGGACAGGGGGGAGGAGGCCACCGACCTGATGGCCTACTCGGAGAAGGAGATCGAGCGCATCGGCCGCCGGGCCTTTGAGCTCTCCCGCCTGCGCCGGCACAAGGTGTCCAGCGTGGACAAGGCCAACGTGCTGGAGACCAGCCGGCTGTGGCGCTCGGTGATGCACCGCCTGGCGGCGGAGTACCCCGACGTGGAGTACGAGGACGTGCTGGTGGACAACTGCGCCATGCAGATCGTCCGGGACCCGGGGCAGTTCGACGTGGTGGTCACCGAGAACATGTTCGGCGACATTCTCTCCGACGAGGCCAGCATGGTCACCGGCTCCATCGGCCTGCTGCCCTCCGCCTCCATCGGGGATACCGCCCCCGGCCTCTACGAGCCCATCCACGGCTCGGCCCCCGACATCGCCGGACAGGACAAGGCCAACCCCATCGCCACCATTTTGTCAGTGGCCATGATGATGCGCTACTCCTTCCACCTCTCCGCCGAGGCCGACGCCATCGAGCGGGCGGTGGACGCGGTGCTCTCCGCAGGATGGCGCACCCCCGATATCGCCGAGCCCGGGGTTACCCCCATCGGTACCCGCAAAATGGGCGATCTGATCTGCGCAGAAATATAGGAACGGGACGACAAGGCCGCCGCAGTGCTAAGACACGGCGGCCTTGCTATTTTCCGGCCGGTCTGATAAAATAGGGGTTGACACCGGGAAGGGAGCGTGGCAAAATTGGTTCTGGCTATCGACATCGGCAACTCCAGCGTCACCGTGGGGCTCTTTGACCCCAACGGGGCCCTCCGCTTCCGCTCCGATCTGACGACGGAGAAGGGCGCCACCCGGGACCGCTGCGCCGTCACGCTCTTGGACGTGTTTCGCCTCTACCGGGCCGACATCGGTCAGGTGACCGGAGCCATCATCTCCAGCGTCGTGCCTCCCATCACCGCCGCCATGTGCGAGGCGGTGGAGTTTCTCACCGGGAGGACCCCGCTGCTGATGGGCCCCGGCATCAAGACCGGGCTGAACATCAAGTCGGACATCCACGCCCAGCTGGGGACGGACATCGTGGCCACCTCGGTGGCCGCCATCGCCAAGTACCCCGGACCCATCATCATTGTGGATATGGGCACCGCCACCACCATGTCCCTGCTGGTGGGGAACACCTATGAGGGGTGTATCATCCTGCCCGGGGTCCAGGTATCCCTGGAAGCATTGTCCGACCGGGCGGCGGAGCTGCCCCATGTCTCTATCATGCCGCCCCTCTCCATCCTGGGCCACAATACGGTGGACGCCATGCGCTCCGGCGTGGTCTACGGAAACGCCAGCATGGTGGACGGGATGATCGAGCGCCTGGAGGAGGCCAGCGCCCCGGCGGCCACGGTGGTGGGCACCGGTATGGCCGCCCCGGAGATTCTGACATACTGTAAGCGCACCATCCTCTATGATGCCGATCTTCTGCTCAACGGGCTCTATCTGCTCTACAAGAAGAACACCGGAGGAAAGCCGAAGAGGGCATAACAAACTCCATGGTACTCAACAGTCCCTTCGGGCTGTGGGTAAATACATTGCGCTGCATCCTCTGAGAGGAGCGGCAGCAGGAGGTAAAATTTGATATGAGAGCAAGCGAGAAGACCAGACGACTGACAGGACTGGCCCTGATGACGGCCATTGTCATAGTCCTGCAGTTAGTCGCAAGTATGTTCGTCCGTGTGGGCATCGTGGCGCCCACCCTGGCCCTGGCCCCCATTATCATCGGGGCGGCCATGTACGGCGTCGGCGCCGGGGCGTGGCTGGGGACTGTATTCGGCATCGTAGTTTTCCTGGCCTGTGTGGCCGGCTGGGACGGGGGCGGAAATGTCCTGTTTACTGCCAATCCCTTCCTGACCTTTGCCCTGTGCATCGTCAAGGGCGCCGCCGCCGGATTGGTGTCCGGCGCGGTCTACCGGGCGGTTGCCAAGCGCAGCCCGCTGGGCGCCTCCATCACCGCAGGCATCGTCTGCCCGGTGGTGAACACGGGGATCTTCTGCCTGGCCCTGTTCTTCCTCTATCATGACACACTGGTGGCCTGGGCCGGAGGAACAGATCTAGTGCTCTACATTATCACTGGTCTGGTGGGACTCAATTTCCTGCTGGAGCTGGCCATCAACCTGGTGCTGAGCACGGTCATCGTGCGCGTGGTCTCCGCCCGGCGCGGCGCCTGAGCAGGAAAATTTTCATTCTTTTGCAAACTGCCTACCCAACTGGGTGGGCAGTTTTGCATTTTCTCTCTTTTGCCCATGCAAAATAGCGGGGAATCAGAAAAAAATGGTCTTGCAATTCTGCAAGTCGAGGCATATAATGTGTCATGCTGATTTTGAAGAATGCTTAAGTTGGAGGAGATCATCTTGAAGCAGCTGTCCGAAATTGCAAGCGCAGTCCAGGCATCCACCACCATGGCCATCGATTCCATGTTCAAGCAGATGAAGGCCGACGGGATCGACGTCATCGGCTTTGGCGCCGGCGAGCCCGATTTCAATACCCCGGATGATATCAAGGCCGCCGGCATTGCCGCCATTGAGAACAACTTTACCCGCTACACCCCCGCCGCCGGCACGGTGGAGCTGCGCCAGGCCATCTGCGATCGGATGAAGGCCGACTGCGGCCTGGAGTACCAGCCCAGCCAGGTGGTGGCCACCAGCGGCGCCAAGCACGCGGTCTATCTCGCCCTGCGGGCCCTGGTCAACCCCGGTGATGAGGTCATCCTGCCCGCGCCCTTCTGGGTGAGCTACTATGAGCTCATTAAGATGGTAGGCGGCACCCCCGTGGTCGTCACCGCCACCGAGGCCGAGCATTTCAAGCTCACCCCCGAAAAGCTGGAGGCCGCCGTCACCCCCAAGACCAAGGCCCTGATCCTCAACAACCCCTCCAACCCCACCGGCATGGTTTACAGCCGGGAGGAGCTCCAGGCCCTGGCCGACGTGTGCGTCAGGAACGACCTGTATGTGGTGGACGACGAGATCTACTACGGCCTGCTCTATGACGGGCGGACCTTCACCAGCCTCGCCTCCCTGGGGGAGGAGATCAAGGAGCGCTCCATCATCATCAACGGGGTCTCCAAGTCCTATGCCATGACCGGCTGGCGCATCGGGTACGCCTGCGCCAGCGCGCCGGTGGCCAAGGTGATGGCCAACTATGTCAGCCACTCCACCGGCTCCCCCTGCTCCATCTCCCAGAAGGCTGCGGTGACCGCCCTGGCCGGCTCCCAGGAGGAGACCGAGCGGATGCGGCAGGCTTTTGAAGAGCGGCGTAACTATATCGTCGAGCACATGAACGCCATCCCCGGGGTCAGCTGCCTCAAGCCGGAGGGGGCCTTTTACGTGATGATGAATGTGGAGCAGCTCATCGGCCGCACCCTCCACGGAGCGGAGATCAAGGACGCGGACGATTTTGCGGACGCCTTCCTCAAGCACGGTCTGGTGGCCGTGGTGCCCTGCACCGGTTTTGGTGCGCCCACCTTTGTGCGCTGGTCCTATGCCACCTCCATGGACAATATCAAAGAGGGCCTGAAGCGGCTGGAGAAATTCCTGGCCGAGTGAGCCGGCGGAGAACTGCCGCTTGAAAACCGAGGCCCTGTCAAAGGAAAAATTTTTTGAGAGCGGGCCTTGTGCCCGCTCTCATTTTGTGATATGCTAATGCAGGAAAACGTTCGAGCGAAAGTAATCGTTCTTTCTAACGAAAGGAGTTGCCATGGAGCAGACCAATGTCTATCAGAGCCCGCTGGCCTCCCGCTATGCCAGCGACGAGATGCTCTACCTGTTCTCCGCAGACAAGAAGTTCTCCACCTGGCGCCGCCTCTGGGTGGCGCTGGCCCGGGCGGAAATGGAGCTGGGCCTGCCCATCACCCAGGAGCAGGTCAGCGAGATGGAGTCCCATCTGGACGACATCAACTACGACGCGGCCGCCCGGTGGGAGAAGGAGCTCCGCCACGACGTCATGGCCCACATCCACGCCTATGGGGAGCAGTGCCCCAAGGCCATGCCCATCATCCATCTGGGGGCCACCAGCTGCTACGTGGGGGACAACACCGACATCATCCTGATGCGGGAGGGCCTTCAGATGCTCCGGGATAAGCTGGTCCGGGTGCTGGGCCGTCTGGCCGCCTTTGCCGACCAATATAAGGCTCTGCCCACCCTGGGCTTTACCCATTTTCAGCCCGCCCAGATGGTGACCGTAGGGAAGAGGACCACCCTTTGGATGAACGACCTTCTCCAGGACCTGGAGGAGGTGGAGTACCGCATCTCCCACCTGAAGCTCCTCGGCTCCAAGGGCACCACCGGCACCCAGGCCAGCTTCCTGGAGCTCTTCGAGGGGGACCACGAGAAGGTCAAGGAGCTGGAGCGGAAGATTGCCCGGGAAATGGGCTTTGAGGCCGTCGTCCCTGTCTCGGGCCAGACCTACTCCCGGAAGGTGGACGCAGCTGTCCTGGCCACCTTGTCCGGCATCGCCCAGAGCGCCAGCAAGTTCGCCACCGACCTGCGCCTGCTCTGCCACCTCAAGGAGGTAGAGGAGCCCTTTGAGGCCCATCAGATCGGCTCCTCGGCCATGCCCTACAAGCGCAACCCCATGCGCTGTGAGCGTATCTGCGCCCTGGCCCGGTATGTCATGGCCGATGCCCAGAACCCGGCATTCACGGCGGCCACCCAGTGGTTCGAGCGCACTCTGGACGACTCGGCCAATAAGCGCATCTCCGTCCCGGAGGCCTTTTTGGCCGTGGACGCCATCCTCAATATCTACGACAACGTAGCCGGCGGGCTGGTGGTCCACGAGAAGGTCATCCGGCGCCATGTTCTGGAGGAGCTCCCCTTCATGGCCACGGAGAATATCATGATGGACGCGGTGAAGCGGGGCGGGAACCGCCAGGAGCTCCACGAGCGCATCCGGGTCCACTCTCTGGAGGCCGGGAAGAACATCAAGGACAGGGGAGAGGCCAATAACCTGATCGACCTGATTGCCGCCGACCCGCTGTTCGGCATGAGCCGGGAGGAGCTCACCGCCCATCTCGAGCCCGGCCGCTATATAGGCCGCTGCCCGGAGCAGGTCACGGAATTCCTGCGGGATACGGTCTCTCCGGTGTTAGAGCACTATGCGTATGCGCTCCAGGGGACCATAACGGAGCTGAAGGTTTAGGAGGTCTTTATTACTATGGAAAATACCATTCGTCGCATCGGCATCCTCACCAGCGGCGGTGACGCCCCGGGCATGAATGCTGCCATCCGCGCTGTTGTCCGCGCTGCCATCCACCACGGAGTGGAGTGTGTGGGGATCCGCCGCGGTTTTACCGGCCTCATCAATGGCGACTTCATCACCATGAATGCGACATCCGTCAGCGGCATCTCCCGCCGGGGCGGCACGATTCTCTACTCTGCCCGCAGTGAGGAGTTCCGCACGGAGCTGGGGCAGGAAAAGGCTGTGGCCACCTGTAAGATGCTGGGCCTGGACGGCATTGTCGGCATTGGCGGTGACGGCACGTTCCGCGGTCTGCACGATCTGGCCCAACGGGGCATCGCGGTCATCGGCATCCCCGGTACCATTGACAATGACATTGCCTGCTCCTCCTATACCATCGGTTTCGACACTGCCTGCAACACTGCCCTGGACGCCACGGATAAGCTCCAGGACACCATGCAGTCCCACGAGCGCTGCTCGGTGGTAGAGGTCATGGGGCATAACGCCGGCCACCTGGCACTGAACGTGGGGATGGGCTGCGGCGCCACAGCCGTGCTGATTCCCGAAAAAGAGGTGGACCTGGATCGGGACGTCATCGAGCCCATCCGGGACGCTCGCCTCATTGGCCGCACCCACTTTATGATCATCGTGGCCGAGGGTGTGGGCGACTCTTATGAGATCGCCAAGAAAATCCATGATACGACTGCTCTGGACGTCCGCGTCACCGTCCTGGGGCATGTCCAGCGGGGAGGGGCTCCCACCTCCAGGGACCGGGTGGCCGCTACTTATATGGGCTACAATGCGGTCAAGCTCCTGCTGGAGGGAAAAACCGACCGCGTGGTCTGCATGCAGAACAACGACTACGTGGACTTTGATATCACAGAAGCACTGAGCATGAAGAAGGGAATCGACGAGCAGGCATATATCGTCCTGCGGGATCTTTCCTCGGTCAACTGACCGGCAGGGAGAGAATCCCTGAATTTGCCTTGCCCCTTGCATTTGCTCGGCTGGGCTGATAAAATTGACCTGTGAGCTGTGCCCAGTGCCGCCGGAGAGGCGGACCCCAAACAAGAAAGGGAGATGTCATTTATGCCGCTGGTAACCACAAAGGAAATGTTCCGGAAGGCCTATGACGGAGGATACGCCGTCGGCGCGTTCAATGTCAACAACATGGAGATCGTTCAGGGCATCACAGAGGCGGCCCGAGAGGTCCATGCCCCCATGATCCTTCAGGTGTCTAAGGGGGCCCGTGCCTATGCCAACCACACCTATCTGGTGAAATTGGTCGAGGCCGCTGTCATTGAGTGCCCTGAGATCCCCATCGCCCTGCATCTGGACCACGGCCCCGATTTTGAGACCTGTAAGAGCTGTATCGACGGCGGTTTCACCTCGGTGATGATCGACGCATCCTCGAAGCCTTTTGAGGAGAACATTGAGATCACTCGTAGAGTAGTGGAGTACGCCCATGACCACGGTGTCGTCGTGGAGGCTGAGCTGGGCGCTCTGGCCGGTATTGAGGACGACGTAAAGGTCTCTGCCGAGGAGTCCCATTACACGCATCCGGAAGAGGTGGAGGAGTTCGTCTCCAAGACTGGCTGTGACTCCCTTGCCATTGCTATCGGCACCAGCCATGGCGCCTACAAGTTCACTGCTGAGCAGTGCACCCGCAACGAGAAGGGAGAGCTGGTCCCCCCGCCCCTGCGCTTTGACATTCTGGAGGAGGTCTCCAAGCGCCTGCCCGGATTCCCCATCGTGCTCCACGGCTCCTCCAGCGTGCCTCAGGAGTATGTGAAGATGATCAATGAGAACGGCGGAAAGATGCCGGATGCCGTAGGCATCCCGGAAGAGCAGCTCCGCCAGGCAGCCCGTCTTGCTGTTTGCAAAATCAACATCGATTCCGACCTCCGCCTGGCTATGACTGGTACTATCCGCCAGTTCTTTACGGAGCATCCTGATAAGTTTGACCCCCGTGAGTACCTGAAGCCCGCCCGGGCCAATATCAAGGAGCTGGTCAAACACAAGCTCATCGATGTGCTGGGCTGTGACGGCAAGGCTTGATCT
>DVHW01000057.1 GCA_018711785.1 Candidatus Galloscillospira excrementavium | reverse complement strand
GGGGGTCAGCTTCTCCCCCCTGCCCTCGGCCAGGGCGGTGCCCCCCAGCACGCAGTAGGGCACGTCGGAGCCCACCCGCTCCCCCAGCCGGGCCAGTTCCTCCCGGCTCCAGCCCGCCCCGGTCAGGTCGTTGAGGGCCCGGAGGGCGGCGGCGGCGTCGGAGGAACCGCCGGCCATCCCCGCGCACACCGGGATGGCCTTGCGGATGTCGATGGACACGCCCCCCAGGTCCACCCCCGCGTCCTCCTGAAAGGCCAGGGCGGCGGCGGCGGCCAGGTTCTTCTCGTTATTGGGCAGGAAGCGCAGGCTGGTGGTCACCTTCAGGCCCTCCCCCGTGCCGATCTCCAGCCGGAGGGTATCGGCCAGGGCCACCGACTGCATGACCATGCGCAGGTCGTGGTACCCGTCCGCCCGCGTTCCCAGCACATCCAGGGAGAGATTCAGTTTTGCGTATGCCTTCACCTCGGCGGTCTGGGGCATGGGACCACCTCCCTTTCTCTGCGCCGGCCGATCCGAAAGCCACGCAGCCCGCCCGCACAAGCGGCTCGCCGCTTGTGCGGAGCTCAGTTACCGGATCTTCCGCGCCTCTAAGTAAAACCGCTTGTCGTTGGCCTCCCCCATGGAGAAGGTCTTGCGGGGGAGCACCCCGTCGTGGATGACCGTGGGGAAGAGCTCCCCCTTGCCCATGGCGGGCAGCAGGAAGCCCAGGTTCCCCGGCCGCTGGGCCAGGGCGCGGGTCACGTCCTGGCCGTGGATGTAGTCGATGCGGCAGCCGTGCTGAAGGACATACTCGTCCAGGAAGGTCTGGAGGGTGCCCACCGGCAGCTGCTGGGCGGGGCGGGGCACCGTCACCACCCCGGCGCCGTTCTGGTGGACAAAGGGGAGCTGGTGGCCCTCCCCGGGGCCCAGGTGGGCGCCGGGATAAAAGGCCATCAGGCCGGAGAGGACCTCCTCCGGCTCCACGCCGAAGAGCACCCGGTGGATGGGTTCGAACTCCAGGGAGTCGTCGTGGAGGTTGACCAGCTCCACCAGGGCAAACCGGGCGGGCAGGTCGGCCCACTGAGACTGCGGAGTGAGGCGCTTCTGCCGCTCGTAGCACTCCTTGGCCGTGGCCAGGGAGTGGTTGCCGTCCCCCACGGCAAAGAGGAGCACACTGCCGCTGTCGGCGCCGTACCGGGCATGGAAGCTCTCCGGGTCGGCCAGGGCGGTGAGGGCGCGGGCCACGGCGGCCTGCTCCTCCTCCCCCAGCAGCCAGCCCCGGAGGTGTCCCCCCTGCTCCATCAGCTCAAAGTCGTAGAGGGGGGCCATGGAGCCCGTCCTCTCCCCCAGGGGCTCCACCACCGTCCGGGCCGGGTCGTCGCACAGGAGCATGACGTGGGGCAGCTCGATGGGGGCGTTCTTCCGCACCGCCACCCGGGGCGGGATGCGGGAGAGGACGGTGCCCTCGGTGGCCCGGATGAGGGCGGACGAGCCGGGCTCGTAATCGTACTGCTCCAGGTCCACCATGCCCACAAGGCCCCGGCGGACCTTGCCGCTGTGGAGCCGCCGCTCCACATACACCATGGCCTGGGGGTACTCTTTGAATACCCCCTCCCGCAGGTAGCGGGTCATGGTGTTGTTGACCTCCATGATGTCGGTCTCCACGCTGGGGCCGTCCAAGCAGCTCTCGGGCAGGATGAGGCGCAGGGAGGACGGGGCCTTGCCCACGTACTCCTCCACCCGCTGCCAGTACTCAGGCTGGGAGGTGTACTGGTCGCAGGCCACCACCGACCACTTGGCGTACTCGCAGTTCTGGGGCAGGAGGATATCCGCCGGGCGGAAGGGGAGCGCGTCGAAGAGAGAGTTCATACGGATCGCTCCTTTATGAATGAGAGATGGGGTCAGTCCAGGGCGGCCCGGATGGCGTTCAGCAGGTCGCCGAAGTCCTCGTAGGCCGGGATCTGGGGGTAGTCGGCCCGGATGGCCGGGGTGCTGCGGAAGAGGAAGCCCGCCTTGCTGGCCTGGATCATGGCCAGGTCGTTGAAGCTGTCCCCGGCGGCGATGGTGTCAAAGCCGCAGGACTGGAGGGCGCGCACCGTGGTCAGCTTGGACTTTTCGCAGCGCATCTTGTAGCCGGTGATGGCCCCGTCGGGGGCCACCTCCAGGGTGTTGCAGAAAATAGTGGGCCAGTTCAGCTTTTCCATCAGGGGCTTGGCAAACTGCTCAAAGGTATCGCTGAGGATGATGACCTGGGTGAGGGTGCGCAGCTCGTCCAAAAACTCCTTCGCCCCGGGCAGCGGGTCGATGGCGGCGATGGTGGCCTGGATCTCCTTCAGGCCCAGGTGGTGCTCCTTCAGGATGTCCAGGCGGTAGCGCATCAGCTTGTCGTAGTCGGGCTCATCCCGGGTGGTGCGCTTGAGCTCTGGAATGCCGGTGGCCTCAGCAAAGGCGATCCAGATCTCGGGGACCAGGACCCCCTCCATGTCCAGACAGACAACATTCACGGTTTTTTCCTCCCTTTCTGATGTAAACTGATTCTCAGCCTTCCGTTTTTTCGTTAAAGCTCCCCCCGGGCCCGCTTCTTGGCCAAATTCACCAGGAAGTTGTCCATCCGGGTCAGGGCCTCGGCCAGGTCCTTCATGCTGGTGGCGTAGCAGCAGCGGATGAAGCCCTCGCCTCCCTGGCCGAAGGCGGAGCCGGAGATGACGGCCACCTTCTCCTCGATGAGGAAGCGCTCGCAGAACTCGTCTGAGCTCAGGCCGGTGCCCCGGATGTCGGGGAACACATAAAAGGCCCCCTTGGGCTCAAAGCAGGGCAGGCCGATGCGGCGCAGGCCCTCCACCAGGTAGCGGCGGCGGCCGTCGTACTCGTCCCGCATCCTCTCGATGTCCCTGTCCCCGTTGCGCATGGCCTCGATGGCGGCGTACTGGCTGGTGGTGGGGGCGGACATGATGCCGAAC
>DVHW01000056.1 GCA_018711785.1 Candidatus Galloscillospira excrementavium | reverse complement strand
CCCGGCGGCAGATGTCCCGGATGGATACCTTGTCAAAGCTCTTCACCCGGGAGAGCTCCAGGGCAGAGCGGAGGATGGCCTGTTCCGTCTGTCTGGCCTGTTCCTTCCGGCGCTCGTGGTAATCCTGCCGCTCCTCCGACGCTTTTTCCATTGACACCCGCTCCTCCCCCGGTTATAATAATCACATAACATCGTTATGCCATTTCATTCTTCATTATAGAGTAGGATGAGTAGCTTGTCAAATCCGCAGAAAATCGCCCTGCTGACCGACTCCACCGCCGACCTCACGCCGGCGCTCCGGGCCGGGAAGCCCATCTATACGGTGCCGCTGCACATTCTCTGCCCGGACGGGGAGTTCTCCGACGGCGTGGACATCTTCGCCCCCGACATCTACCGGCGGCTGGACCGCGGGGAGATCCCCAAGACCTCCCTGCCCGACATGGTGTCCATCGACCGCACCTTCCGGCGCATCAAGGCCGACGGGTATGAGAAGGTCATCGCCGTCATGCTCTCCTCCGGCCTCTCGGGCACCTACAACCTGATGCGCCTCCAAGGGGCGGACCGGACCGACCTGGAGGTACGGGTCTTTGACTCCCTCTCCGGCGCTCTGGGCCTGGGCGTCACGGTGCTCCAGATCTGGGAGGAGATCCAGGCCGGCATGGGCTGGGAGGAGCTGGTGGAGCGGCGGGTGCCGCAGCTCATTGCCAACACCTTCCCCTATTTCTCGGTGGACACCCTGGAGTACCTGGCCAAGGGCGGGCGCATCGGAAAGGTCACCGCCATGGCGGGTACCATGCTCCAGATCAAGCCGGTCATCCACTTCTCCGAGGACGGGCAGCTCCAGTCCATTGCCAAGGTCCGGGGCTTCCGGCAGGTGCAGGACAAGATCGTAGAGCTGTGCCGGGAGAAGCTGGAGGACCACCGGCGGTACAACATCGCGGTGGAGCAGGGGGGCGCGCCCGAGGCCATGGAGCAGCTGAAGGCAAAGATGACCGCCGCCTTCCCCGACTACGAGCACTGCTGGGTGGGGGACATCGACGCCACCCTCAGCGTCTATATCGGCAAGGGCGTCATCGGCGCGGGCATTCAGATTTTGGACTGAGTTCACGGGCGGCGGAAGAAATTCCGCTGCCCGTCTTTTTCTTCTATGGGAAACCGTGGACGGGCGGGGGCGTTTGTGTTACTATTACCGTAATGTCACTTCCAGCTTCGATTTTGGCAACATCCCCGTGAAAGGAGGCCGCCCCATGGAGGCCCAGCTGCTCCGCGCCCTGCCGAAAATGGATGTCCTGCTCGCCCACCCCGCCCTGGCGGGCTCCCCCCTGCCCTACGCCGCCCTGCGGCAGGCCGCCCGCGAACGGCTGGACGCCCTCCGCTCCGGCATCCGCGCCGGGTCGGTCACCGCCCTGCCCTCCCTGGACACCCTGGCCGCCCAGGTCCTCGCCGACGCCGGGGAGCTGTGCCGGCCTCACCTGCGCCGGGTGGTCAACGCCACCGGAGTGGTGCTCCACACCAACCTGGGCCGCGCCCCCCTCGCCGAGGAGGCCGCCCGGGCGGCCTATGACGCCGGCCGGCAGTACACCAACCTGGAGTACGACCTCCCCTCCGGCGCCCGGGGCAGCCGCCACGCCCACGTGGAGGGCCTGCTCTGTTCCCTCACCGGGGCCGAGGCCGCCCTGGTGGTGAACAACAACGCCGCCGCCGTGTTTCTCATGCTCTCCGCCCTGGCCCGGGGGAGAGGTGTGGCGGTCTCCCGGGGGGAGCTGGTGGAGATCGGCGGGGCCTTCCGCATGCCCGACATCATGGACCACAGCGGGGCTACGCTGTGCGAGGTGGGCACCACCAACAAGACCCGCCTCGGCGACTACGCCGCCGCCCTCCACAGCGGCCGGGCCCAGCTGCTGCTGAAGGTCCACACCAGCAACTACCGCATCGTGGGCTTTACCGAGGACACCCCCCTCTCCGCCCTGGCCGTCCTGGGCCGGGAGGCGGGGGCCCCCGTGCTCTATGACCTGGGCAGCGGTGCCCTGCGCCCCCTCCCCGGCCTGCCCGAGGGGCCCACCGTGTCCGGCGCCCTCGCCGCCGGGGCGGACGTGGTCTGCTTCTCCGGGGACAAGCTGCTAGGCGGGCCCCAGGCCGGCCTGGCGGTGGGGAGGCGGGAGTATATCGAGCGGATGAAGCGGGACCCCTTCGCCCGAGTGGTCCGGGCGGACAAGCTGACCCTGGCCGCCCTGGAGGCCACCCTGCGGGCCTGGGCCGACCCGGAGCGGACCCGCTCCCTCCCCGCCCTCTCCGCCCTGGCGGCGGGGGAGGAGGACCTGCGCCGCCGGGCTCAGGCCCTGGCCGGGCGGCTGGCCCAGGCCTGCCCCGCCTGCGCCTTCGAGGCCGTCCCCGCCGAGGGCCAGGTGGGGGGCGGCTCCCTGCCCGGGGCCGTGCTCCCCGGCTGGGCGGCGGCGGCCGACCCCGCCCCCGCCCCGGTCAACGCCCTGGAGCAGGCCCTCCGGGGGTGGGAGGTACCGGTGCTGGGCCGCATCGCCCACGGCAGGCTCCTGCTGGACGTGCGCACCCTCCTGCCCGGGGACGAGAACACGATAGCCGCCGCCTTTGCCGCCTGGGGGGCGGGACAATGAGGCCCCTGGTCATCGCCGTGGCCGGCCACGTGGACCACGGCAAGACCGCCCTCACCCGGGCCCTCACCGGGGTGGACACCGACCGGCTGGCCGAGGAAAAGCGGCGGGGGCTCACCATCGAGGTGGGCTTCGCCCCCCTCTCCCTCCCCGGCGGAGTGGAGGCCAGCCTGGTGGACGTCCCCGGCCACGAGAAGTTCCTGCGGAACATGGCCGCCGGGGTGGCGGGGGTGGACGCCGCCCTCCTCACCGTGGCGGCCGACGACGGGGTCATGCCCCAGACCCGGGAGCACCTGGGCATCCTCTCCCTGCTGGGGGTGGACGAGGGGGTGGTGGCCATCACCAAGGCCGACCTGGCCGGTCCGGCGCGGCTGGCGCAGGTGTCCGCCCAGGTGGCGGAGCTGGTCCGGGGCACCTTTTTGGAAGGGGCCCCCGTCCTGCCCGTGTCCGCCGCCACCGGGGCGGGGCTGGAGGCGCTGCGGACGGCCCTGGCCGGTCTGGCCGCCGCCCCCGGCCCCGACCCCTCCCTCCCCTTCCGCATGGAGGTGGACCGGGTCTTCTCGGTGGACGGCTTCGGCACCGTCTGCACCGGCACCATCTCCGCCGGGGCGCTGGCCGAGGGGGACACGGTGGCCCTCTACCCCGCCGGGCGGGAGGCGCGGGTGCGGCGGCTGGAGCGCCACGGGGCGGCGGTGCCCTCCCTCTCCGCCGGGCACCGAGCGGCAGTGAACCTGGCGGGGGTGGAGCGGCGGGAGGTCCAGAAGGGAGACACCCTGGCCGCCCCAGGCTCCCTCACAGTGACCGGGCAGGCGCTGGTCTCCCTCACCCTCCTGCCGGACTCCCCCTATTCCCTGAAGCACAGCACCCAGCTCCACTTCCACCACGGCGCCCGCTCCCTTCTCTGCCGGTGCACCCTGCTGGGGCGGGAGACCCTCCGCCCCGGCGAGACGGGGTACGCCCGCCTCACCCTCGCCGCCCCCCTGGCCGCCCGGGCGGGGGACCCCTTCGTGGTCCGCTTCTTCTCCCCGGTGACCACCGTGGGGGGCGGGCGTCTGCTGGACCTGGCCCCCGGGGGGCGGAGCGGGCCGGAGCTGACTGCCGCGCTGAACGTCCGGGCCGCCGGGGACCGGGAACAGGCGGTGGAGGACGCCCTCCGCCGCGCCGGAGAGCCGCTCTCCCCCGACCAGCTGGCCCGCCGGGCTGGCCTCCCGCCGGAGGCCCTCCCCCCTATCCTGGACGCCCTGGAGGCGAAAGGGATCCTCGTGCGCCTGGGGGAGTTCGCCCTCTCCCGAGCGGGGGCGGAGGAGCTGTGGGTGCGGTGCCGGGGGCTGCTGGAGGACTTCCACCGCCGCGCCCCCCTGCTCCCCGGCATGGCCCTGGCCCAGCTGCGGCGGGAGCTGCTGCCCGGCCTGCCCGCCGGGGCGGCGGACGCCCTGCTGGCTCTCTTTGCCCGGGAACACGGGCTCCGGCTGGAGGGGCGCACCGCCGCCCTGCCCGGCTTCACCCCCCACTGGACCCCCGCCCTCCAAGCCATCCGAGGCCGGATTTTGGAGGGCTACACCGCCGACGGGCTGTGCCCCGCCCCCACCGAGCAGGTGCTCCGCGCCTTCGGCCGGGAGGCCCCGGCGGCCCGGCAGGTGCTGAAGGCCCTGACGGCGGAGGGGCTCCTCCTCCCCCTCTCCGGGGAGTACCTGGTCTCCCGGGAGGCCTTCGACGCCGCCTTGCGGAAGCTCCGCCGTGCCTTCCCTCGGGGCTTCACCCTGGCCCAGGCCCGGGACACTCTGGGGGTCAGCCGCCGGTACGCCCTGCTCCTGCTGGAGTGCTGCGACGGCGCGGGCCTCACCCGCCGGGAGGGGGACAGGCGGCAGTTTGTCACCGCGTAAAGCCCGGCTGAAAACGCCTCGCAGAGTTTACCCGCAGGGGGTACGCCGCAACTCCTTCGAAATAAGTGCTCGCACCTGTTCGAAACTCTCTTGCGCCCGCTCGAGCGCGGGCGCCCATCTGGGGGCAGAAGGGGCCTGGTGGCCCCCCCGGTCTTCAAAACCGACGTGGGCGGTGGAGCCGCCCTGGTGTGTTCGATCCGCACCTGTCCCCGCCAGAACGGGAAGGGGCCCGGCCAGGCCCCTTCCCGAAAAAATTTTTCGGCCGCGTCATATCCCGCCGGTTTTTCCGTCTGAATGGGTGAAGGGCCTTTCAAGTGTGTGTGGAGGAGGGAGAGCTCGATGGAGGACGCCGCCATCGTCCAGCTGTATTGGGACCGGGACCAGGAGGCCATCACGGCCTCAGACCGGAAGTACGGCGCGCTGTGCCGTACCCTGTCCCGCAACATCCTGTCCAGCCGGGAGGACGCGGAGGAGTGCGTCAACGACACCTGGCACCGGGCCTGGGACACCATGCCGCCCCAGCGGCCGGCCTCCCTGGGGGCCTATCTGTGCCGCATCGTCCGCAACCTGTCCCTGGACCGCTGGCGCGCCCGCCGGGCGGAGAAGCGGGGGGCGGGGGCGGAGGCGCTGGTGCTGGAGCTGGAGGACTGCGTCCCCGCCGCGCCCAGCGCCGAGGCGGCCTGGGAGGCCCGGGAGACTGCCGCGGCGGTGGAGCGGTGGCTGGACGGCCTGGCTCCCGAGGACCGGTGGCTCTTCCTCCGCCGCTACTGGTACGGGGAGCGGGTGGACGCGCTGGCCCGGCAACTCTCCGCCACGCCCAACGGGACGGCCCAGCGGCTGCGCCGCCTGAGAGCGTCGCTGCGCCGGGCCCTGGAACAGGAGGGAGTGCGCCTATGAGCGAGAAGAGCGAGCGCCTGCTGGAGGCGCTGAGTGAATTGAACGACAGCACCATCGACGCCGCGGCGGAGGAGCCGCCCGCAAAAGGGAAGGTCCGCTGGAAGCGTTGGGCCGCCCTGGCGGCCTGTCTGGCGGTGGTGGTCACCGGGGGCGGGCTGCTGCTCACCCAGTTGGGGGGCAGTGGCAGCGGCAGCGGCGGCCACGACGGGGCCTCCACCTTCATGTCCTACGCCGGGCCGGTGTTCCCCCTGACCCTGGCAGAGGAGAACGACGGCATCACGGCGGCGCGGGAGATCACCCTGGACTTCTCCCCCTGGGTGCCGGAGTGGCTGAGCAACGAGGAGATGGTCTCCGGCCGGACCTGGCTGACAGAGGAGGAACAGCGGGACGTGCTGGAGCAGTACGATGAGTGGTACCCCGAGGGGGGCCGCTGGCAGACCTCCAGCGACATCCTGGTCACCGACTCCTACACCCTGACCAACTCCTCGGGGAAGGACCAGACGGTGACGGTGCTCTACCCCTTTGCCAGCAGCCTGTCGGGCCTGGCCCAGCGGACGCCCGCACTGACCCTGGACGGGGCCGGGCTGGAGACCGACCTCTATATAGGGGCCTACTCCGGCGGCTTTGAGGGGGCCTGGGGCGGGAGCCTCTCCGGGGAGAACGAGGGCAGCGTCAACCTGGACTACGCCGAGAGTTGGGAGGACTACAAGGCCCTCCTCGCCGGCGGAACCTACCTGCAAAACGCCCTGGGAGAGGGGCCTGATGTGAGCGGCATCCCGGTGACGGTCTACCGCTTCACCGACCCCTACGGCCCGGAGGCGGACGACGACGCCGGCGTCCCCAACCCCACCCTCCGGGTGGGCTTCGACCTGGACTACGACGAGACCACCGTGCTGGGCTGGGGCTTCCACATGGGCAGCTACGACCGGGAAAACGGCACCATGATCCAGGGCTTCTCCATCCCCCAGCCGGGGGAGCGGGGCTACGGCGAGGAGGTCTACTACCTGGTGGTAGTGGGGGAGGACGTCCAGAATATGACCATCGGCGGCTACGTCACCGGCGGCGCCGACCCGGACACGGAGCCTCTGGAGGGCTGCGGCGTCACGGTGGAGCGGTATGAGAGCGACCTGGACACCGCCCTGCGGGAGATCCTGGAACCCTACTGGGCGGAGCGGATCTGGGAGGACGAGTACGGCCCCACCGAGGCTCCGGTGGACTTTGAGACCTACTACCGGGCCTTCCTGGAGTACCTGTACGCCTACGGCATGCTGGCCCCCGAGGCCATGGAGCGCTATGGCTCCGGCTGGCTGGAAGGCATCGCCGGCGATGTGTGGAGCGTAGACCGGGTGTGCTGGGTGTCCGCCCAGGTCACCATACCCGCCGGGGGGAGTGTCACCCTCACCGCCTCCATGGCCAAGGAGGGCAGCTACGACTTCTATTGCGCCCACACCGAAAACCAGGGGGTCTACGGCTATGACCTGGTGACCACGCTGGGCTCCACCCTGGCCTGCACGGCCCAGACCGCCGTGCTGGCCGATCGGGGACAGATCGAGATTGTCCGGCAGAACTTCGGCTTCGACCTGGAGGCCGGTATAAAAACCGTCACCCTGGACCCGGAGACCGAGTACTACTACCTGGAGGTGCGGCGGGCAGAGGGCACCATCCCCGATGGCCCGCCCCAGGGCTGACCGGCCACGCGGGGCTCCGCCAAAACCAATACCGGCCCGCCTCTATGTTATAGAGGCGGGCCGGTATATTCCCTTCCTGAACAGGGCAGCTTCCCTTCAAACACCACACGGGCCCGCCTCCAATGGAGGCGGGCCCGTGTGGTTTGAGAGAGGTTTGGATGAAAAGAGAGGAAGGTAAAGAAACTATCTTGGTTATATAGAAACACGCGATGGCGTGTTGTCTTTTGTCTGCCCTCGGCGGGACCGCTCTCGCGCCCCGCCCTCCACGGCGGGCAGTGGCCGGATGTCTTGTTCAGTTCCCTTTCGGTGATATAAAGATACCACGCCGCCGGAGGAAATGGTTGGACGGTTTTTGAATTCCCTATGAACATTATGTAAACATGGCCTTCGAGCCTCCTTCTGCTCCGCTGTCTCTCCTCCCGCAGAGTGACGAAACGGCATTGATTTTCCCGCTCTTTTTTGTGGAAATGTAAAATTTGCGAAAAAGGTTTTACTTATTATTTACGAAAAGCGTCGAACCGTTTATAATGTAATGTGTATGTGTGTACCAAAGCTGCATGAGCAAGCCTGGCAAAGGGGCCAGGGCTGGGAGGCAAAACGTGAGTATTACAAATGTAATCACCATGTTCGGCGCTGTCGCAACGTTTCTCTTTGGCATGACCACCATGACAGACGGACTGGAGAAGCTCTCCAGCGGCCGTCTGGAGAGCATTCTGGAACGGCTGACCAATAATGTCGTCAAGGGCGTGCTGCTGGGCGCCCTGGTCACCGGGCTGATCCAAAGTTCAGCCGCTACTACCGTCATGTGTGTCGGCTTTGTGAACGCCGGCATCATGAAGCTCAACCAGACGGTCGGCATCATCATGGGTGCTAATATCGGCACCACAGTGACCGCCCAGCTGCTCCGCCTGGGCGACATCTCTTCGGATAATCCTTTCCTGCTCCTGCTGAAGCCCTCCGCGCTGGGGCCCATCCTGGCCCTGGTCGGCATTATCTTCTATATGTTCATCAAGGGCGGGCACAAACAGAACGTGGGGCAGATCATCCTGGGCCTTGGCATCCTCTTCATCGGCATGGAGACCATGTCCACCGCCCTGGCTCCCCTGCAGGACATCCCGGAGTTCCAGTCCCTGTTCGTGGCCTTCTCCAACCCCCTGCTGGGGCTGGTGGTGGGCGCGGCGGTCACCGCGCTGATCCAGAGCTCCTCGGCCTCCATGGGTATCCTCCAGGCCATCAGCACCACCGGCGTGGTCACCTTCGGAAACGCAGTTCCCCTCATCATGGGGCAGAATATCGGCACCTGCATCACCGCCATCCTCTCCAGTATCGGCGCCAGCAAGAACGCCAAGCGCACTGCCGCCATCCACCTGTCCTTCAACATCATCGGCTCCATTTTCTTCCTGGTGGTGCTGTGCGGCGGCAACGCCCTGTTCCACTTCCCCTTCTGGGGGGACACGCTAAACATGGGCAGCATCGCAAACCTCCATACGGCCTTCAACGTGGCCTGCACGGTGCTTCTTGTCCCCTTCCACAATCAGCTGGTCAAGCTGGTGGAGCATATCATCCCCGGGGACAGCGACACCCGGGAGGTCTCGGTGCTGGACGAGCGGTTCCTCTCCTCCCCCTCCCTGGCGCTGGAGAAGGCCAAGGACGCGGTCATCCAGATGGGAGAATTTGCGCGGGACAACTACTCCATCGCGGTGGAGCTGCTCTCCCACTATGACAACAAAAAGCTGGAACGGCTCAATGAGACCGAGCAGTCCATCGATAAGCTGGAGGGGCTGCTGGACAACTACCTGGTCAAGCTGACCGACCGTGCCCTCTCTGCCGAGGAGAGCAAAATGGTTTCCGAACTGCTTCATACGGTTTCCGATTATGAACGGATCGGCGACTATGTGGTCAACCTCTCTGAGAGTGCCGTGGCCCTCCACAACCGTGGACTGACTTTTTCTCCCAGGGCCCAGACGGAGCTCACTGCCCTCACCAGTGCCGTGGGCGAGACGCTGGACAACGCGCTGGCCTGCTTCTCCAGCCGCAGCCGCGCCACCGCAGAGCTGGTGGAGCCCCTGGAGGAGGTCGTGGACCTGATGCAGGGAGAGCTCAAAAACCGCCACATCGAGCGTCTCAAGTCCGGCGAGTGTACCGTGGAGCTGGGCACTCAGTTCCTGGAGCTGCTGATCAATCTGGAGCGCATCTCTGACCACTGCTCCAATGTGGCCCTCTATATCCTCCGGGAGACGGCTCCCAAGGACGACCCGATCCAGACCGATACCCACGCCTATCTCCACAATCTCCACCACGGCGGAGACAAGGAGTTCGACCAGCTCTTCGACCAGTACCGCG
>DVHW01000055.1 GCA_018711785.1 Candidatus Galloscillospira excrementavium | reverse complement strand
GGGCGCTGTCAATGGCGGAAAGGATGACGATCAGCAACACCAGCACCAGGATGACTGAGGCCACCCGGATGCCGACCGCCTGCCCCTCGTTCGCGTAGTAATAGTCGTCGTATTCCGCATTGCCCAGGCCGAAGTTGTCGATGTAGACCTCGTTCATGGCGGAGAAGAAGTTCAGCACCGCCGCGTCGAAGTCCCCCGAGTCCAGCCCGTCCTGCAAAGGCTCTTCCAGGGCGGTCACCGCCCGGTCGGAGAGGATGGTGGAGAACTGCTCGCCCGTGGCCACGTAGTACTGTCCGTCCTCCACGGCGACGACCAGGACGGCGTCCCCCTCGCCCAGGCCGATGTCCGCCCCCTGGTCATAGGCGTAGTCGGCGATATCCCCGCCGTCCACGGTGTTCACCATCACCACCGCCACGATGCTGTTGTACCGGTAGTCCCAGTTGCCGTTGTAGATCGCCAGGGTCCGCTCGGTGGAGCTGGAGAGGACCCCCGCGTCGTCGTACACCGTGGTGAAGTCGATGACCAGGCTGTTGTCCAGCTCGCCGCTCTGCTGGTCCACCGTGGCGGAGGGCTTGCGCATCCAGCCGATGGCCACAGCCACGATGATGGCCGCCACCAGCACCACAATGGCGACGGCATATCCCACTTTGTTCTTCATCTCTTACCCCCGCAGCTCCAGGAGCTTCTGCTTCAGCTCGCCCTCGATTCTCCCCAGCTCCACTTCCGCTTCCTTCCGCTTCTGGGCGCCCTCCTGCTGGATCTTCATCACCTCGTCCAGGGTGGAGATGAGCTGCTGGTTGGTGTGCTGGAGGGTCTGGATGTCCACGATGGAGCGCTCGGCCTCCTTGGCGGTCTCCACGGTGCCCATCTTGAGCATGTCGGCGTTCTTCTGGAGCAGCTCGTTGGTCATGTTCGTCACCGCGCTCTGGGCGGCGGTGGCCTGGCGGGAGTGCTCCAGCCCCAGGGCCAGGACCATCTGGCTCTTCCACAGGGGGATGGTGTTCACCAGGGAGGACTGGATCTTCTCCAGCATCAGGGTGTCGTTGTTCTGGATGAGCCGGGTCTGGGGGCCCATCTGGATGGAGATCATGCGGGTGAGCTCCAGGTCGTGGAGCTTCTTCTCAAACCGGGAGCACATGTTGGCCAGGTCGTTGTAGGCCTGGGCGTCCTCCTGGGCGCCCGAGGCGGCCGCCTTCTTGCGCAGCTCCTCCAGATCCTTCTCACGGACCTGCTGGAGCTTCTTCTTGCCGGCGATGATATACATAGTCAGCTCTTTGTAGTACTTGGTGTTCAGGTCGTACATCTGGTCCAGCATGGCGATATCCTTCATCAGGGTCACCTGGTGCTGCTCCAGGATCTGGACGATCTTGTCCACGTTGGTCTCGGCCTTGGAGTAGGCCACCTTCATCTCCTCCAGCTCGTTGCGCTTGCGCTGGAAGAAGCCGAAAATCCCCTTCTTCTCCTCCACGTCAAAGCCCTTGAGCTGGACCACCAGGGAGCTGAGGGCCTCCCCCACCTCGCCCAGGTCCTTGGTGCGCACCGAGTTGAGGGTGTTCTCCGAGAAGGAGGCCACGTTTTTCTGGGCGGCGGCGCCGTACTGGAGCACCACGTTGGAGTCGGTAATGTCGATCTTCTCGGCAAAGTCGTTGACCATCTTCCGCTCGGCCTCGGTGAGCATGCTCTCATCGATCTTCACCGCATTGGCATCCCGCTCCTTCTGGGCGGCAGCGCTCTCCTCGGCGCCCAGGGTGGGCTCCAGGGTCAGGGTGGGGGCCTCCGGGGCCTTCAGGGTGGCCTCCGCCGCGGCCGCCGCGCCGGCGCCGCTGGGGTCCAGGGTCAATTCCGGGGTCATGTCCATCTTTTCGTCCATAACGTAGTCCTCCTACTTTTATTTCTCAGCATCTCACATCTGAAATTATGTGTTATGTGTGTTTCGATCCGCCGCCCTGCCGGGCCGTCATCAGCTCTCCGCCGTCAGGCCGCCGCTCAGGCCCTCCTGGGCCAGCAGGTTCTCCATCACGGTGATGTCGGTGGAGATGTCCAGGGCCACGTCGCCGAACAGGGCGTCCAGCTGCTTGTCAAAGGCGGCCACCACCGTGTCCATCATGGTCTCGATCTTGCCCTTGGTGCCGTCGATATTCACCCCCGAGATGCCCGCCGCGTCCATGCGGTCATAGGCGTTGAGGAGCTTCAGGGTGGTGGGCAGGTAGTAGTTGAGGAAGCGGGTGATCTGGCTCTTCTTCTGGGGGTGCTCCACCACGTGGTCGATGATCTTCCCCGTCACGTCCTCCAGGTGGTCGATCTGGGCGGAGATCTTCTCGTCCGCAATGGCGTCGTTGAGCCGGCGCATCTCGGAGATGGCCATGTCCCGCTCGTCCAGGATCTTGTCCAGCTCCGCGTCCCCGGTGGAGGGGCGCTTGGGCTTGGGCTCCGGCTCTGCCGCTGCCTTTGGCTCCGCCTTTGCCTCCGGTCCCGCCTTGGCCGTCTTCTCCTGTCCGGGCGGATCGGGCAGGGCATAGGTCTTGTCCGGGAAGATGGCCTTGCCCAAAATGAACACGATGACCGAGACCACGGCGCACAGCACGTAGTCCGACACGCGGTAGAGGGAGAAGGCCAGCGCCCACACCAGCCACACCGCCGCCGCCAGATAGAAGGGAATCACCGATTTTTTGACCATTTTTGCCATGCTCTTGCTCCTTCTCGCTCCTGTTTCTTACTCCTGCTACCATAATACCGCCCCGACGGCTCGGGTGTCAAGAACTCGTTGACATTACCTAGGAAATTCATTAAAATAAAGAGAACCGCTCTCCTGCACCCTTCGGGAGCGCCCAGAAAGAAGGCTTTTCACCCATGATGACACTGGAAGATTTCAAGGCCGCCCGGAGCGTGCTCGCGGGGGTCATCAACCACACCGACCTGGTCCACTCCGCCGCCTTTTCCAAGGCCACGGGGAACAACGTCTACCTCAAGCCGGAGAACATGCAGGTCACCGGCGCGTACAAGATCCGGGGCGCCTACTATAAAATCAGCACTCTGACCGAGGAGCAGAAGGCCCACGGCCTGGTCACCGCCTCGGCGGGCAACCACGCCCAGGGCGTGGCCTACGCGGCCCGGCACGCCGGGGTCAGCGCCACCATCGTCATGCCCACCACCACCCCCCTGGTGAAGGTCAACAACACCAAGGACCTGGGGGCCAAGGTCATCCTCCACGGAGAGACCTTTGACGACGCCGCCCAGAAGGCCGGAGAGCTGGTGGAAGAGCAGGGCCTGACCTACATCCCGCCCTTCAACGACCTGGACGTGGCCACCGGCCAGGGCACCATCGCCTATGAGATCTTCCAGTCCCTGCCCGATGTGGACGTGATCCTGGTGCCCATCGGCGGCGGCGGGCTGGCCGCCGGCGTGGCCACCCTGGCCAAGCTCCTCAAGCCCCAGGTGACCGTCCTCGGCGTGGAGCCCACCGGCGCGGCCTCCATGAAGGCCAGCATCGAGGCGGGCCACGTGGTCACCCTGCCCAAGGTGGAGACCATCGCCGACGGCGTGGCCGTCAAGACCCCCGGGGACCTGGTGTTCCCCTACATCCAGAAGAATGTGGACGACATCCTCACCATCGACGACCGGGAGCTGGTGGACGCCTTCCTGGACATGATGGAGAAGCACAAGATGATCGTGGAGAACTCCGGCCTGCTCCCCATCGCCGCCCTGAGCCACCTGGACTGCAGGGGCAAGAATGTGGCGGCCGTCCTCTCCGGCGGCAACATGGACGTCATCACCGTGGCCAGCCTGGTGCAGCACGGGCTCATCAACCGTGGTCGGGTGTTCACCTTCTCGGTCCAGCTGCCCGACCGGCCCGGCGAGCTGCTGCGGGTGGCCGGCATCGTGGCCCGGGAGAACGGCAACATCATCAAGCTGGAGCACAACCAGTTCGTCAACATCAACCGCCAGAGCGGCGTGGAGCTGCGGGTGACCCTGGAGGCCTTCGGCCACAGCCACAAGGCCAGCATACTCCAGGCCATGCGGGAGGCCGGGTACGACGCCCGCGAGGTGGGCACCGGCGACTTTTACAGCTGAGGGGCCTGTCCCCTGTTCTGCCGCTCACTGCCGCCCGCCGGGGCCACAGGTCCCGGCGGGCGGCTATCTGAAAGCGGTTGTTCTCCGGCGGCGGAGCCTGGGCCGATGGGAGTTCGCCGGGGGAGGGCCGCGCCGCCCCGGAGCTGCGGCGGGGGACTCCCCCGCCTTTCCGCTGACGTATCCTATGTGGGGGACAGGGCGTGGGTGTCTCCCCCCGCCGGGCCGGTACGGCTCTGAGTATACCGGAATTTGTTATAACCTTCCTAAAGGATGTGTGAAAAGATGATTAAAATTGCGCCCTCCATCCTCTCGGCCGATTTTGTCAATCTGGAGCGGGACATCCGCCGGGTGTCCTCCGCCGACTACCTCCACGTGGACGTGATGGACGGCGCCTTCGTGCCGAACCTCACCATCGGCGTGCCGGTGGTCAAGTCCATCCGCAAGTGCACCGGCATGTTTCTGGACGTGCACCTGATGATCGAAAAGCCGGTGCGGTATGTGGAGGCCTTCGCCCAGGCGGGGGCCGACCTGCTCTCCGTCCACCTGGAGGCCGACCACCCCGACCACATCGCCGAGGCCCTGCGGCTCATGGGGGAGTGCGGGGTGAAGAAGGCGGTGGCCCTGCGGCCCATCACCAAGGCGGAGGCCATCCTCCCCTATCTGCCCGAGCTGGACCTGGTGCTGGTGATGACGGTGGAGCCCGGCTTCGGCGGCCAGAGCTTCCTGGAGCCCCAGCTGGACACCATCCGCCAGGTCCGCGCCCTCATCGAGCGCTACAACCCCGCCTGCGAGCTGGAGGTGGACGGCGGCATCAATTCCCGCACCGCCGCCCAGGCGGTGCGGGCCGGGGCCAATGTGCTGGTGGCGGGCAGCGCGGTCTACGGCGACAGCGACCCCGCCGCCGCCATTGCCGCCCTGCGCCGGGCGGGCCAGGAGTAAGCGTCCGCCCCCCATCCCACAACACTCTCCCGGAGGTCTTGTCTATGGATTCCTTCCCCCCCGCCCTGGAGCGGCTGGTAGAGCAGTTCGCCCGCCTGCCCGGCGTGGGCCGCAAGAGCGCCCAGCGCCTGGCCTTTTACGTCCTCTCCCTGCCGGAGGAGGACGCCGCCGCCTTTGCCGGGGCCATCACAACGGCCAAGTCCGCCATCCACTTCTGCCCCGTGTGCCAGAACTTCGCCGAGGGGGAGGGGCTTTGCCCCATCTGCCAGAGCCCCAAGCGGGACCGCTCGGTCATCTGCGTGGTGGCCGACCCCAAGGACGTGGTGGCCATGGAGCGCTCCCGGGAGTACCAGGGGCTCTACCACGTGCTCCACGGGGTCATCTCCCCCATGAACCACGTGGGGCCCGACGATTTGCACATCAAGTCCCTGGTGGACCGGGTGGCGGGCGGGGAGGTCAAGGAGGTCATCATGGCCACCAACCCGGACACCGAGGGGGAGGCCACCGCCATGTACCTCTCCCGGCTCTTAAAGCCCTTCCAGGTGAAGGTCACCCGCCTGGCCTACGGCATCCCGGTGGGCAGCCACCTGGAGTACGCCGACGACGCCACGCTGATGCGGGCGCTGGAGGGGAGAAGGGAAATGTGATTTCGCCCAAGTGCGAGCACTTGGGCGAGGGGGATTGCGGCGTGCGGCAGCGCACATCGTCGTCGCGGGCTCCGTATCCTTCGCCCTGCCGTCCGCGGCAGGGCTCACTCGCTCCGCCGCTTCTCCTCTCCCCACGCAAACCACAGGGGTTTGCGTGGGGGCCCCGAATGCCCTTGCGGGGGACGGGCAAAACTCACACTGGCACGCCGAGAAGTGTTTTTCACCACGCACATGTCGCGGCGAAAAACCGATTTACAATTTATTCGCGTCTGCGGACGCGAACTCTGCGAGGCATTTTGCTCCTGCGGGCGCGGGGCGTGCTAGCGGCCCAGCAGCTCCTTCAGGCGGGCGATTTTCTCCCCGTCGGCCATCTCCTCGCTGAACACGACCGCCTCCACCGCCTCCAGCATCCGGCGGCTCTCCTGCCGAAAGGCCGCCTCAATGTGCTCAATGCCCGGGATGTCCACCGTCACCCTGCCATTTCGAATCAGATTGGCCAACATAATATCCAGCTGTTTCATATTGCTATCGCCCCTATATTGCTATACTATTTAATAGTAAATCGTTATGCATAAATAATACACATCTCGCTACACAATGTAAAGTACAGATTGTGTAGTGTGGTGATAGTATGTCCAGAAAATTCAAGCTCCCCGCAGTCCCCAAGACCACACAGAAGAATATACGCTTTCCCAACGATGTCATTGAGCAGGTGGAAGAGGCCATCCGGGGAACCGAGGTCACCTTCTCCGCCTTTGTCATCGAGGCCACCAAGGTGGCCCTGGAGAACCTCCGGGAGGAGGAGGGCCAGGGCTAGACCTGCCCCGGCCATTCCAAATGATGCAGAGGCCGGCGCCTCAGAGAACTCT
>DVHW01000054.1 GCA_018711785.1 Candidatus Galloscillospira excrementavium | reverse complement strand
CAGAGAGCTGGGAATCCTGAAAGAGAAGGATCCCAATTTTACCGGGGCGGAATCTCCACACCGGCCAGGCGCCGGTTCTGTCGCTCTCTTCTGACGCGGGCGCTGTCCCGGCCATTGGTTTTCCCTCTTACCAGACCAGGGTGGCGAAATAGTCCTCCGGAGTCTCGGCCCGGCGGATGAGCTGGGTGGAGCCGTCCTCCCTCAGCAGCACCTCCGCCGAGCGAAGCCGGCCGTTGTAGTTATAGCCCATGGAGAAGCCATGGGCCCCGGTGTCGTGGATGACCAGCAGGTCCCCCATGTCGATCTTGGGCAGCATCCGGTCGATGGCGAACTTGTCGTTGTTCTCGCACAGGCAGCCGGTGACGTCGTACTTGTGGTCGCAGGGGGCGTCCTCCTTGCCCATGACGGTGATGTGGTGGTAGGCCCCGTACATGGCCGGGCGCATCAGGTTGGCGGCGCAGGCGTCCACCCCGATGTACTCCTTGTAGATGTGCTTTTCGTGGGTGGCCCGGGTCACCAGGCAGCCGTAGGGGGCCAGCATGAAGCGGCCCAGTTCGGTGCAGATGGCCACGTCCCCCATGCCGGCGGGCACCAGGATCTCCTCGTAGGCCCGGCGCACCCCCTTGCCGATGACGGCGATGTCGTTGGCCTCCTGCTCCGGGCGGTAGGGCACCCCCACGCCGCCGGAGAGGTTGATGAAGGTGATGTGGCAGCCGGTCTCCTCCTTCAGCTCCGCCGCCAGCTGGAACAGGATTTTGGCCAGGGCAGGGTAGTAGTCGTTGGACAGGGTGTTGGAGGCCAGGAAGGCGTGGATGCCGAGCTCCTCCGCCCCCAGCTCCTTCAGGCGGCGGAAGGCCTCGGCGATCTGGGGCCGGGTCATGCCGTACTTGGCCTCGCCCGGGTTGTCCATGACCTGGAAGCCCTCCTCGCTCTCCCCCAGGGTGAAGGTGCCGCCCGGGTTATACCGGCAGGAGATCTTCTTGGGGATATAGCCGATGGTATTCTTCAGAAAGTCGATGTGGGTGATGTCGTCCAGGTTGATGGTGGCCCCCAATTTGGCGGCCAGCGCGAACTCCTGGGCCGGGGTGTCGTTGGAGGAGAACATGATCTCCTCGCCGCGGAAGCCGCAGCGGTCGGACATCATCAGCTCGGTGAGGGAGGAGCAGTCCACGCCGCAGCCCTCCTCGTGGAGCATCTTCAGGATGGCGGGGGTGGGGGTGGCCTTGACGGCGAAGAACTCCTTGTAGCCCGGGTTCCAGGCGAAGGCGGCCTTCAGCCGCCGGGCGTTTTCCCGGATGCCCTTCTCGTCGTAGAGGTGGAAGGGGGTGGGGTACTGGGCGGTGATCGCCTCCAGCTGGGAGAGGGTCACAAAGGGCTTTTTCATGGGCACATCACTCCTGCGGCGCCCTCCGGCGCCTTTTTATAGGGCTCCCGCGGCTTCGCGGGGCAAAATTCCGTCTAAAATACTACCCCACAGGGCGAAAAATGTCAATGCGAAGCCGGCCCCGGCGGCCGTTTTTTCGCCCGGAGCGGGCAGAAAAATTTTTTGTCATTTCCTGTTGTGTTCGACGCTTTTCTCTGGTATGATAATACGAAATGAGAGGAGGGGGCCGGCATGAAAACGCGGCGTGTGATGCTTTTCCGGCCCGGCCCTATTCTTCCCGTTTTTTCCTGACAATCACTCCCGTGATTGTCTTTTTTTCTGCGTCCATTTGAGAGAGGAGAATGTCCATGAATCCGCAAGAGCCCATCCGGGACGCCCGAAAGCTGGGCGTGCCCAAAATGCTGCTGCTGGGCCTGCAGCATATGTTCGCCATGTTCGGCGCCACCGTGCTGGTGCCCATTCTGGTCAACGCCTACGGCCTGCCCCTGAACATCCAGACCACCCTGTTCTTCGCCGGCTTCGGCACTCTGTTTTTCCATGTCTGCACCAAGCTGAAGGTGCCCGCCTTCCTGGGCTCCTCCTTCGCCTTCCTGGGCGGGTTCGAGGCGGTGGCCAACCTGTCCTCCGGCAAGTACGCCGACATGGCTGCCGCGGAAAAGCTCCAGTACGCCTGCGGCGGCATTGTGGTGGCCGGGCTTCTGTATGTGGTGCTGGCTGCGGTCATCAAGCTGGTCGGTGTCAAAAAGGTCATGCGCTTCCTGCCCCCGGTGGTCACCGGGCCCATCATCATCCTCATCGGCCTGAACCTGGCCCCCTCCGCCGTCAGCAACGCCTCCACCTGCTGGTGGCTGGCCCTGGTGGCCATGGCCATCATCATCGTGGCCAACATCTGGGGCAGGGGCATGATCAAGATCATCCCCATCCTGCTGGGGGTGGTGGGCGCCTATCTCGTAGCCCTCATCGCCAACGCCCTGGGCGCCACCGCGGTGGACGCCTCCGGCGCTGTGGTCCCCCTGATGGACCTGTCCTCCCTGGCCGGCACCAGCCTGCTGGGCCTTCAGCCCTTCTTCACCGACTTCACCGGCTCTATCGCCAAGTTTGACCTGACCTCCATCCTGGTCATGGCCCCCATCGCCATCGCCTCCATGATGGAGCACATCGGCGATATGTCCGCCATCTCGGCCACCGTGGGCAGCAACTTCATCCAGGACCCCGGCCTCCACCGCACCCTCATCGGCGACGGCATCGCCACCTCTTTGGCCGGCCTGTTCGGCGGCCCGGCCAACACCACGTACGGCGAGAACACCGGCGTGCTGGTCCTCTCCCGGGTCTACGACCCCCGGGTCATCCGGCTGGCCGCGGTCTACGCCATCGTGCTCTCCTTCTCCCCCGCCTTTGCCGAGATCGTCCGCACCATCCCCTCCGCCATCATCGGCGGGGTGAGCTTCATCCTCTACGGCATGATCTCCGCCATCGGCGTGCGCAATGTGGTGGAGAACCAGGTGGACCTCACCAACAGCCGCAACCTCATCATTGCCGCCGTCATCCTGGTGTGCGGCCTGGGCTTCTCCGGCGGGCTGACCTTCACCATCGGCTCGGCCCACATCACCCTGACCAGCCTGGCCATCGCCGCCATCGCCGGCATCCTGCTCAACGCCATCCTCCCCGGCAAGGACTACGAGTTCGGCGTCAACCAGGCCGGGGACGAGAACCGGGGCATCCACCAGTAATGTTTCCCTTTTGAACCAGCAAAGGTCCCCCGGGCGGCAGCTGCCGCCCGG
>DVHW01000053.1 GCA_018711785.1 Candidatus Galloscillospira excrementavium | reverse complement strand
GGACCTGCAGGTCCGCGCCCTCCGGCTGTTTTTGTCTTATCCCTCCCGGAGAAAGTCCTCCGCGCACCGGGCCAGCACCGCCGCGCCCAGGGGGAGCACCCCCTCGTCGTAGACCACCTTCGGGTGGTGGTTGCCATAGAGATAGCCGTCCTCCGCCCGGCCGGTGCCAATGGTGAGGTAGGCGGTGGGCACCCGCTCGGCCACCAGGGAGAAGTCCTCCGACGCGGTGAGCCGCTCCGGCTCCTCGCTGACCAGTCCCTCCCCCAGGACGGCGCGGGCATAGCCCGCCATCCTGCCCGTGAGGTCCGGATCGTTCCAGAGGGGCGGCACTTGGGCCATCCACTCCACTGTGCCCCTGGCCCCAAAGACGGCGCAGACCCCCTCCGTCAGCTCGCCCAGCCGCCGGAGCAGCAGGGCCCGGGTCTCCCGGCTGTGGGCCCGGGCGGTCCCCTCCAGCCGGGCCCGGGCCGGGATGACGTTGCCCGCCGCCCCGGCCTGGAAGGCGCCGATGGTGAGCACCGCGGTCTCGTCGGGTGGGCACTCGTGGCTCACCAGCTCCTGGAGCGCCAGGTAGAGGTGCACCCCCGCGTTGATGGGGTCGATGTTGTTCTGGGGAGAGGCCCCATGGCCCCCTTTTCCCTCGATGTGGAGGGCAAAGCGGTCGAAGGACGCCGTCTTGGCCCCCCGGGTGCAGTTGAGCCAGCCCACCGGCCGCTGGGTGGCCACGTGGAGGGCCAGGGCGGCGTCCACGCCGTCCAGCACCCCCTCCTCTACCATGGTCCGGGCGCCCGAGGCGGTCTCCTCGGCGGCCTGGAACATCAGGACCACCCGGCCCTCCAGGGCCTCCTCCCGCTCCTTCAGCAGCCGGGCCGCACCCAGAAGCATGGCGGTGTGCAGGTCGTGGCCGCAGGCGTGGGCCGCGCCGTTTCCGGCGGCGAAGGGCAGGCCGCTCTCCTCCGCCATGGGCAGGGCATCCATGTCCGCCCGCAGGAGGAGGGTACGCCCCTCCGCCCGGCCCAGCCGGGCCGTCAGGCCGCCGCCAAGGGCGCGGATGTCCCGGCAGCCGGCGGCCGAGAGGGCGGCAGACACGAGGTCCCGGGTCTGTGTCAGGTCAAAGCCCAGCTCGGGGCAGCGGTGGAGGGAGCGCCGCAGGGCGGTGAGCTCCTCCGCGATGGCACGCGCGCGTGCAAGATAGCCGTCCATCTCCCCTACTCCCCCACCATGATGCTCAGAATCTCCCGGTCGGTGCTCCGCATACCCTCCCGGCCCATGCGGCCGAAGGCGGCGATGGTGGCGTCCACATCCCGCTGCACCAGACCCTCCCCCTCGTGGAACACGTGGCCCCGGCGGGCCATGTCCAGGCCCAGGAAACCGGCCTCCACGGCGGTGGCGATCTTGGCGGCGCAGGAGGGCTTGGCCCCGTCGCAGACCATGCCGGAGACATTGGCGATGGTGTTGATGATGGTGTCGGAGATGACCTCCAGCCCCTCCCCGCAGAGGTAGGCCAGGCCGGCGGCGCTGCCGCAGGCGGCGCTCACCACCCCGCAGTAGGCCGAGAGCTCCCCGAGGAAGGACTTCTGGTAGATGGCCACCAGATTCGAGAGGGCCAGGGCCCGGTAAAGCCGCTCCTCCTCCATCCCCATCTCCCGGGCGTAGACGATGACGGGCAGGGAGACCGTCATGCCCTGGTTGCCGCTGCCTGAATTGACCACCACGGGCAGCACGCAGCCGCTCATCCGGGCGTCGCTGCCGGCGGCGGCATAGGCCACCGCCTTGCGCCGGGCGTCCTGCTCCCCGCCGGAGAGGAGGGTGCGGCCCACCCCCACGCCGTAGTCCCGGCGGAGTCCCTCCTCGGCGATGGTCAGGTTGTACTCCACCTGGTCCTTCAGCACCGCCTTCAGCTCCTCCAGGGGCGCGGTGCAGGCGAAGTCGTAGATCTGAGCCACCGTCATCTGCTGCCGGCGGGCCTGCTCCTTCTGCACGGCCGAGCCCTCGGCGCGGAAGAGGACCTCCCCGTCCCGCTCCTCCCGGACAATGTTGGTGTGGGCGTCCACGATCTCCACCAGGGCGGTGTGGCCCTGCCCCTCCACCTCCACGATGATGTGGAGGTTGGCCGTGCCCAGCAGGGGCTTCACGGTGCACACGCCGGTGCCCCGGAGGGCGCGGACCCGCTCCACGTCCTCCGGCTTCACCGTGCTGAGCACCTCCATCTTCCGCTCCGGGTCCCCGGCCAGGGCGCCCAGAAGGGCGCTGGTGTCGATGCCCCGCAGGTCCCCGGTGGTGGGGACGATGACCCCCTTCACGTTCTTGATGATGTTTCCGCTGCAGGAGACCGTCATGTGCTCCGGAAAGCACCCCAGCAGGGCCCGGGCCCGGGCCGCGGCGTAGGCGATGGCGATGGGCTCAGTGCACCCCAGGGCGGGCACAAGCTCCCTGCGCAGGGCCTCCAGATAGTCCTGATGCAGCTGTGTCATGGCGGCAGCCTCCTTATGGTCTGGTAAAATCGTCCTCCGTGCGGGCCAGCACGCGCAGCAGCTCCTGATGGCTGCACAGCCCGGCGAAGTCCCGGCGGGCGCGCTGCTCCGCCGCCCGGCCCTTCTCCGCCTCCCGGTCCCGGGCCGCCCGGGTCAGGGTCTGGTAGAGGTGGGCGGTGTGGTAGACAAAATCCTTGACGCAGCCCTCGCTGCGCCCGGCGGCCAGGGCGGCCACCCGGGCGGCAAATTCCTCGGTGTGGGGCGCGTCCTTCCAGTGGAAGTCGCAGTGGTCTCCGCCGGGCATACTGTGGTAGGCCGGCATCTCCAGCCGGTAGGTTGGATTATACCCCCTCAGGATGGATTCGTCTACTGTTCGGCAGTAATATTGTCCGTATTCCGCCAGCCCGGCCTCCTCCCACGCGGTGCACCAGGGGCACTGGAGCACATGGTAGTGCCGGTATGGGTCGTCCATGAGGGGGGTCTTTTCAAACCCCTCGCTGGCCGCCCACTCGCCGTAGGCGAAATAGGCCGCCATATCCCGTTCCACCCCGTCGGCCTCACAGCGCAGGGCCATGCGGCGGCCCCGCTCCTCGCCGTAGCGGGAGACCGCCTCCCACAGCAGCTCGTCCCCCTCCTCCTGGCCGAAGGTCTCCAGGATGGCCCGGGCGAGCACGCCGAACATCACCGCGTGCTGCCTGGGGCCAAAGGTGGGGGCCTTTACCGCGGTAAGGCCCTTGCCCCGCTCCACCACCGCGCCGGTGATGAGGGCCATCAGCTCGCCGATCTCGTCGATCTGCTCCTGCTCCGGCGCCCCGTCGGAGGAGAAGAGGGCGGCCAGGCGGGGCTCCACCACGTCGTAATACCGCTCCAGGCACAGCTCCAGCATGCCGCCGGGGGTGGCGTCCTTCCGGGCCTTGGCCACGATGGTCTCCCGGTCCTCCAGCTGGGCCTCGTGGAAATAGAGATCAAAGAGGGGGTCCAGCAGCCGCGTGGCCCGCTCGGGGGCAAAGCCCTGGGCGGTCAGGTAGCCGTGGAGCCCGTCGTACCAGGCCAGGACCACCTTCTCCAGCAGCGCGGCGGCCCCCGGTTCGCCCACATCCTCCAGAGAGCAGTGGTTGGTGCCCGGGGCGGTGTAGCCCCGGGCGCGCTGGTGGCAGGCCCGCAGGAAGGAGGCGGTCTCCCGGTAGGTGCAGGAGATGCCCCGGGCGGTGAGGCACCGGGCGGCCACGTCGGCCAGCTCGGTGAGGGGGTGGGTGGCGATCTCCGCCGAGAGGACGTGGAGGGTGAGGGACGGCGTCAGCTCCAGGCGGCGGCCCATGGGGGAGAGGAACTGGCCCAGGTCCTCCTTCTCCTCCGGGGTCCAGTTGTCCCGCTCCGGGTAGGTGATGAGGTGGCAGGCCTCGCTGGACACATCCTCCTCCCCCACCCGGGAGATCATGTTGGGGATGATGTTGACCACCTTCAGGTCCTCGCCCAGCTTCTCCTGGTAGAACACCCCCGCCGGGCTGGGCGGGAAGGCCACCAGGGCGGGGATGGGCTTTCCGGCGGCGCGCAGCTCGGCGAAGTAGGGCACCAGGCACTCCTCCACCAGCCCCGGTGCCACCGAGGGGGGCGGGGCGAAGAAGATGCAGTCGGGCTCCAGCTCCCGCAGGGCCCTGGCGTTGTCGCCCAGCAGCACGGGGATGCCCAGCCGCGCCCGCTTGCCCTCCAGGTCCCCGGCGTCGGCGGTGACGGCGTTGATCTCCTGCGCCGTCCGCGCCCCCTTGGCCCGGCGGAAGCAGGGGAAGATGTACTCCATCAGAAAGCCCAGGCCGATGATGGTCACCTTTGCCTCAGAAAGCGGTCTCATGTCGTCTCCTCCTTTTTCCTGCACAGCTCCACCAGGAACTCGCACTGATCGTCCCCCTCGGCCAGGGATTTGCGCAGGGAAAAGCTGAGCGCGGGGATGGAGTTGACCTGGGCCCGGTCGGCGTCCATGGCGATGTCGCAGAGCTTGGCCACCTGCGCGTCGTCCCCGCCGCACTCCACCCAGGCGTGCATCAGGGGGCAGTACCCCGCCCGGATGACGGCGTGATCCTCGTCCCGCTCGATGAGGTAGCTGTCAAAGATCTGCTTGGTCTCCTCGGAGAGATAGGCCTCCAGAAAGTCGTCCAGGCCCTGGATCTGGCTGAACTTGGCCCGGAACTTCATGCACCCGAAGGCGCTCATGCCGCAGCGGGCGATTCCCTCCCAGTCCGCGCCCTTCTTCTTGGCGGCCTGGACCAGATAGTAGAGATAGCTGCCCCGGTCCTTGATGAGGCCGCGCATGACCTCGATCTCCCGCGCCCGGGGCTCCTTTTTGATTTCCAGCATGGCGATTCCTCCTATATGCCCAGATAGGCTTTGATGACCTGATCGTTGTGGAGGAGGTTCTCCCCCGTGTCGGTCAGGGTGATGTTCCCGTTCTCCAGCACATAGCCCCGGTCGGCGATTTGGAGGGCCAGGCCGGCGTTCTGCTCGATGAGGAGCACCGTGGTGCCCCGGTCCCGGATGTCCAGGATGAGCTCGAAGATCTCCTTCACCACCAAGGGGGCCAGGCCCAGGCTGGGCTCATCCAGCATGAGGACCTTGGGGGAGAACATGAGCCCCCGGCCGATGGCCAGCATCTGCTGCTCGCCGCCGGAGAGGGTGCCCCCCAGCTGGCTGCGGCGCTCCCGCAGCCGGGGGAACATGTCGTAGATCTCCTCCAGCAGCTTCGCGGTCCCGCTCTTGTCGTACTTCTTGGCCCCAAAGGTGCCCATGATGAGGTTCTCCTCCACCGTCAGCTTGGGGAAGATGTGCCGCCCCTCGGGGACGTGGGAGATGCCCCGCTTGACGATCTTGCTGGGGGAGAGGTGGGTGATGTCCTCCCCCTCAAAGGTGACGGTCCCGGTGCGGGTGCCCTGGATCAGGTTGCTGATGGCCATGAGGCTGGAGGTCTTGCCCGCGCCGTTGGAGCCGATGAGGGTGACGATCTCCCCCTGGTCCACGTGGAAGCTCACCCCACGCAGGGCGTTGACGCTGCCGTAGCGCACCGCCAGCTCCTGTACGTCGAGAAAGTGGCTCATGCTGTCTCCCCCTTTCTCCGCCGGTCGATGGTGAGCCCCGTGCCCAGATAGGCCTCGATGACCTGGGGGTTGGAGGTGACCTCCGCCGGGGTGCCCTCGGCCAGCTTCTGGCCGTAGTTGATGACCACGATGCGGTCGCAGAGGTTCATGACGAATTTCATGTCGTGCTCAATGACCACGATGGTGATGCCGTCCCGGTTGAGCTGGCGGATGAACTCCATCAGGTCGGCGGTCTCGCTGGGGTTCATGCCGGCCGCCGGCTCGTCCAGCAGCAGCACCTTGGGGGAGAGGGCCAGGGCCCGGGCGATCTCCAGCCGGCGCTGGAGGCCGTAGGGCAGGTTGCCCGCCATGAGCCCCGCCCGGTCTCCCAGGCCCACCCGCTCCAGGATGGCCATGCCCTCCTGGTTGGCCAGGGCCTCGTCCCGCTTGTAGCGGCCGGTGTGGAGGATGCTGTCAAACAGGCCGGTCTTTGTCCGGGTGTGGAAGCCCACCTTCACGTTCTCCAGCACGGAGAGGAATTTGAAGAGCTTGATGTTCTGGAAGGTGCGGGCGATGCCCAGGCGGGCCACCTTCTCGGCAGTGAGGTGGCTGATGTCCTTCCCCTCAAACAGGACCTGGCCGGAGGTGAGGCGGTAGGTGGCGGTGATGAGGTTGAAGAAGGTGGTCTTGCCCGCGCCGTTGGGGCCGATGATGCCCAGGATCTCCCCCTGGCGGACCTGCATGGTCACCTCGTTTACGGCCTTGAGGCCGCCGAAGTGCTTGGAGGCCTTTCTGGTCTCCAGGATAACGGTGTCGCTCATGCCGCCGTCCCTCCCTTCGCAGCGTCGGATTTCGCCGGTTTCGTCCGGCGGAACAGCCTGGTCCCGCCGTCCCGGTTGATGGCACCCACCAGTCCCTGGGGCCGCAGCCACATCATCAGGATGATGAGGGCGGAGTAGAGCAGCATACGGTACTGGAGCGCGGAGCGGAAGAGCTCCGTGATCAGATTCGCCACTACGGAGCCCACGATGGGGCCCAGCAGAGTGCCCTGACCGCCGATGATGTTCATGGCCAGGATGTTGAAGCTCTCATCCAGGGTAAAGGTGTCCGGGCTCACGAACCGCTGGAAGAAGACGTACACGCAGCCCGCCACGCCGGCCCAGAAGGCGCTGTAGGCCAGGTTGATCATCTTGTACCGGGCGGTCTCCACGCCCAGGGAAGCGGCGGCCGCGTCGTCCTCCCGGATAGAGCGCCAGGCCCGGCCCACCCGGGAGGCGAGCACCCGGTTGGTGCAGAAGAGCATAATCACGGCCAGGGCAAAGACCACATAGTAGAAGAAGGTGCTGCGGGGGTAGTCGATGCCGAAGAACTCCGGGGAGGGGATGCCCGAGATGCCCCGGGGGCCCTGGGTCAGGTCGGTCCAGTTGAGGCACAGCTGCCGGACGATCTCGGAAAACCCCAGGGTAACGATGGTGAAATACATGCCCTTCAGCTTGGCCGTGGGGGCGGAGAGCAGCAGGCTCACCAGAGCGGCCATAAGGCCGCTGACCGGCAGCAGCAGCCAAAAGCTGATATTGAAGCGGGTGGTCAGGATGGCGGCGGTATAGGCGCCGATGCAGTAGAAGCCCGCCTGGCCCACGTTGAACTGGCTGGAATAGCCGTTGACCACGTTGAGGGAGCTGGCCAGCAGGATGTACAGCAGGATGAGGGTGAAGGTGTTGATGACCACCTTGTTGCTGATGAAGATGGGCAGCAGGAACAGCACCGCCATGATGGCGACAATGACCTTGTTTTCATGGCGCAGCAGGTCAAAGTGGAACCCCTGCATGCCTTTGAGTGTCTGGTTCAGTTTTTCTTTCATATCAGCGGCTCCTCCTTGTAAACAGGCCCTCCGGCTTTATCAGGAGGATGAGGATGAGCAGCAGGAAGGACACCGTGTCCCGCATGCCGGCCGAGAAGAGCATGATGCCCAGGTTCTCGCAGATGCCGATGAGCAGTCCGCCCACCGCCGCGCCGCCCACGCTGGACACGCCGCCCAGCACGGCGCAGCAGAAGGCCTTCATGCCGATGGTCCCGCCCATCATGGGGGTGATGGTGCCGTAGTACATGGCCAGGAGCACACCGGCCACACCGGCCAGGCCGCAGCCGATCATGTTGCCCATGGTGGTGGTCCACTTGGTGTTGATGCCCACCAGGGCGGAGGCCGTCTTGTCCATGGACACCGACTTGAGGGACATGCCCACCCGGGTCTTATTGAGGAATACGGTGAGCACCAGCACCAGGATCAGCACCACGGCAAAGATAAAGATCTGCATGTAGGTGATGCGGAGCCCGGCAAACGTGACCGCCCCGGAACCGAAGATATTGGGGATGGGTTTGGACTCGGCGCCCGCCACCACCTGGACCAGGTTGCGCAGGAACATGCCCATACCGATCGTACAGATCAGGGAGATCTGCCGGGGGGAGTTAAAGAAGCGGTTATAGCAGATGCGGTGGATAAAAAAGCCCATCACTCCGCTCACTGCGAAACCCAGCACGATGGAGAGCAGGAGGTTTCCTCCCAGGTAGGCGAAGCTGTAATAGGCGGTGAAGGCCCCCAGCATGATGACGTCGCCGTGGACGAAGGTCACCAGGCCCACCACGCCGAAGATCAGGGCATAGCCAAGGGACATCAGGGCGTAGATGGCCCCCTGGCCCAAGCCGTTCACAATCTGCTCCAGGATCAATTTCGTCACTCCTTTGCGTGAAACTAGACTCTGAAAGAGGTCCAAAGGGGCAAGGCAGTGCGGTCACCGCCTTGCCCCTTCGAGCCTTTTCTATGTGTACAGACGCGCTCAGTCGATGTAATCGGAGTCGGTGAGCACCTTCCACTCGCCGTTCTCAATGGTGACGATCTTGAAGTTGCGCTGGGTGATGGTGCGGTCCTCGTTGAAGTCCTTGGGGCCGGTCAGGCCCACGAAGCCCTCCAGATTGTACAGCTCGTCGCGGATGGCGGAGCGGGTCACGTTGTCGCCGCAGTTCTCAATGGCCTGGGCCAGCATGTTCATGGCGTCATAGGCGCAGGTCATCATCATGTTGGGGGCAAAGCCGGCGCGGCTCTCGAACTCGGTGGCAAACTCCATCATCTCGGGGTTGGTCTCGTCGATCACGAAGCCGATCTCGCTGAGCACGCCCTCGCAGTCCTCGCCGGCCAGGGTGATGAGCTGCTCGGAGTAGGCCAGGCCGGAGATGGCCACCTGCACGTCCCAGTCCATCTGGCGGATCTGCTTGATGGCCACGGCGCCGCTGTCATAGCTCATCATGAGCATCACGGTGTCGGGATTGGTCTGGCGGACCTTGGTGAGGATGGCGTTGAAGTCCTTCTCGCCCTCGAAGAAGGTCTCGGCGGCCACGATGTTCACGCCGTTCTCCTCGCAGTAGCCGGAGAGGATGTCATAGGCCTCCACGCCCCAGTCGCTGTTGACGTAGATGACCGCCACGTTCTCGGCCTGCATGTACTTCTTGAGCAGGTAGTCGGCGATGAACTTGCCCTCGTCGGTGGTCTTGCCGAAGATGGAGAACATGTACTCGCCCAGCAGGGTGTAGTCCGGATTGGACGCGGTGGGGGACAGCTGGACCATGCCGGCGTCCTCATAGATGGGGGCGGCCGCCATGCACGCGCCGCTGGCGAAGTCGCCGATCTCGGCCAGAATGGTCTCATCCTCGGTGAACATGGTGGCGATCTGGGCGGCCTGGGTGTTGTCGCTCTTGCTGTCCTGGATCACCAGCTCCACCGGGCGGCCGTTGATGCCGCCGGCGGCGTTGATCTCCTCCACCGCGATCTCTACCGCGGTCCGGGTGCCCACGCCGTTCTCCGCCTGGCTGCCGGTGATGGGGGTGGACAGGCCGATGCGGATGGGATCCTTATTTTCCACTGGGGTCTCGGTGCCCGGGGTGCCCTCGTTGCCCGGAGCGGGCGTGGGGTCGCTGGCGGCCTGGTCGCCGCAGCCCGCAACGCAGAGGAGCACTGTCGCGAGGGTGAGGATCACTGCAAGAAACCGCTTCATTGTCTTTTGCCTCCTTGTAAATTTTGTTTGTTTCCGTGCTTCGCTGCATCTAGTATATGAAAAAAA